>JASIJX010000003.1 GCA_030049955.1 Acidobacteriaceae bacterium | reverse complement strand
CTCGCCCTCGAAGAGCGCTCCAACCGCTTCGAGCGCACCGAGGAGGAGCTGGTCTACCATGATCTCGCCCACGAGTGGCGCGCCCTCACCGGCCTGCCTTTCATCTCCGCCGTCTGGTCGGCTGCGCCGGGCAGAGTTTTGGACGAGAGTGTTGCCGAAGACTTCACCCGCTCCCGCGACCACGGCCTGGAGAACCTAGAAGCCCTGGCCGCCGAATGAGCCCCGCGACTGCCCATCCCCGAGAGCACCATCCGCGAATATCTCTCCACCAACATCCACTACGTCCTCGATGAGGAGTGCATTGAGGGCATGCGCGGCTTCTTCAGCATGGCCGCCGAAACCGGCGTGCTGCCGCCTTACGAGCCAGCTCTCGACGAAGCCGCCGTGCGCTGACCCCTGCGCTGAACCATCGCCCGCCGCTCTGTTTCTCGTACTGTCCTCCTGAGCGCACCATCGATGCAGCGAACCCGCTAACCCTGCCAACCCAACTACCCCGCCCATCCCTTTTCCCGGCAGCCACTTACCACCCCATCCAACATTGCCGAAGATTTCCCCGCTCCTGGCTACCCTGCAAGGAAACGGCCCAGTTGAGAGGCTCATGAAGGGGCACGGGCTTTAGCCCATATGTTTGGCGCCGTCCAAAGGCGAGCTTCAGCCCCCGAGGAAATGCGCATTCAACTGACCAATTAACCAATGATCTTGACCAATGATCATCCGTAAATTGTTGATTCCGGCGAAGCTGCAAGCAACTCCTTTGCCATGACGAAGATACGGCCGCAACCCAACCGTAACTATTTTTATTATCAATAATATCCACTCTGGAACGGGGGAAGGGGAACGCCCAATGTGCATTCGAGCGTACCCGGCAGGATTTGCGTCCCGTCAAACAGCAGAGAGCCGCACGCGACAGCGGGCGCGGCAGGAAGTTCTAGGGACAGCCATTATTCTCAGGAAAGCAATCCTCAGAGGAAGCAATCCCAGCGGGAAGTGTTATTGATGAGATCAGGAAAGTGGATGCGCATACTGCTCGCGGCAGCTCCCTTTGTGGCCGGATGCGCTGGCTTCTGGAGTCCGCCCGCAACGACTTCGTCGAGCGGCTGCACCACCAACTGCACCACGGACTCGAGCGGCGACTTCTACATCCTCAATGCCGGCACTACGCCGCAGGTAGTAGGCCAGGTGATCAGTTCCGGAACACTCGACTCTATCTCCGGCAGCCCGTTCAGCCTTGTGTCGACGCCCTATGCCATGGCGCTCGACGGCAGCAGTTTTCTTTATGTCAGCACCACAGCCGGCGTCTTTGTTTTCCCGATAACCAATGGCGCGCTCGGCTCGGCCACGCTGGTGGATGGCGCCGACATCACAGCCGTGGCCATTGCTGTGGACGGTAACTGGCTGGTTGAGGCCATTCAGGGAAGCAGTGTGGTCACCTTCAACGCCGTGCCGCTGAATTCCTCGAACGGCGGCGACAACGGCTCTATCGTAACAGCGCCCTTCTCGGCGACCGCCAGCAGCCCCGCGGTTCAGCCCGGCCAAATGGTCGTCTCGCCCGACGGAAATAATATCTTCGTGGCTCTCGGCACCGGCGGCACGGTGATATTCCCCTTCAACCCGAGCGCCTCCGCAACTACCAATCCCTTCGGCTCCAGCGGCTCTGTCACTCCAGTTCAAAACTCCACCAGCTCTGCGCTCTCGGTGGCCGTCGACCCCAACCAGAATCTGTATTACGTCGGCGAAACCAACGCCAACAGCACTGCGAATTCCGGCGCCATCTGCGCCTTTCTCTACAGCTCCATCGGCTCCAAGCCGGTTCTGGCCACAACCGCACCGGTAGCCAGCGGTGGCCTTTCGCCCAACTTTATCCTGCCGGCCGATTCCGGCGCACAGCTATACGTCGCCAACGGCCAGGGCACCAGCACGGCGGGCAACATTGCCGGCTTCGCGGTCGCCGGCAGCAACTCCACCTGGACCATCACCTCCAACGGAACCGTCGCCGCCGGCACGCAGCCGATTTCGCTTGCCGAGGACTCAACCAGCTCGTTCCTTCTAGCTGTCAATTCTCTGGGCACGCCCGAGTTGTCGACCTACACCTTCGGCACCACGCCCGGCTCGCTCACCGTGCAGATCACCGCCAACACCGGCGCCTCGCCCAGGCAGATTCTCGCGCTGCCATAGCCCAAAAGTCCCGCGCCCACTCTGGTGCTACTGCGCAGCAGCACGGTAGTAGCACGTTCCGCCGGCCAGCACCGCCGTCCATAGCGACATATCCGCCGGCTGCTCGCTTGAGCCAAGAAACAGAACGCCATCCGGCGCCAGAACGCGCTGCATGTGCACGAGCAGCGCCCTGCGCGTCTCCGCCGCCATGTAGAGCATCACGTTGCGCAGCAGGATCACGTCGAAGCGGTCGGTGGCGCGCCGAAACGGAAAGCAGGGCCCGCAGAGATTCGCCTGGCGGAAGTGGCAAATCCGCCTCACCTCGGGCCGAACCACCCAGTCCTCGTCCTTGTTGTGGTCCTGATTGCGGCCGTGCTGCTCGAAGTAGCGCGCCGCCAGCCGCGGCTCAAGTCCGCGCCTGATCTCGATCTGGCCGTAACGGCCCTGCTGCGCCCGCTCGACAACCTCGGCCGAAATATCGGTGCCATCGATCCGAAGATCCCACTGCGCCAGCGCAGAAAACCGGTCGAGGATCAGCATGGCCAGGCTGTACGCCTCCTGGCCGGTCGAACAAGCCGCGCTCCACAGCCGCAAGCTGCGCGACTCGCGCCGCGCTTGGATTAGTCGTGGCAACAGTTCCTTCTCAAGCAGCTCGAAGGGCCGCGCGTCGCGGAAGAAACTGGTCTCGTTGATGGTCATGGCCTCGGCCACGGCTCGCTCGAGAGCAGCGTCGCGGCGCGCGCGCAGCCGCCACACCAGTTCTTCGAGGCTCGTCATTTCCAGTGAACGCACCAGCGGAGCCAGCCGCGTTTCAAAAAGATAGTCATGCGCCGGATCGAGAACGTTCTGCGAGTGCTCCAGAACTATCTGGCGAAGAAAACTCAAGTCTGCAGGGCCCGCCGGCCTGGCCGGTCTTACCGATGCTGCCAATCCCATCGCTACACCGCCGCCCGCTCGATACTTTTCTCGATACTTTTGTCGAGGACAGTTGCCGGGGCTGCGGCAGTCCGCACCCGCGCGGCGATCCGCAGAATCTCCGGCGCAATCGCTCCGAGCGGCAACACCCGGTGCGCCAGGCCGGCCTGCGCCACCGCGCCCGGCATGCCCCACACCGTGCTGGTCGCAGCATCCTGCACCAGCACCGTGCCCCCGCGCTGGCGAACGGCGCGGCAGCCATTTAATCCATCTGCCCCCATGCCGGTGAGCACTACCGCCAGCACGCCCGCGCCGTACACCTGCGCAAGCGAGCGGAACAGCACGTCGGCCGACGGCCGGCAGTGGTTCTCGGCCGGGCGCTCCGTCAGGTGCAGCGTTGCTGCGGCGCCCGCACGCCGCGCAGCCAGTGCGCCTTGACTCAGCGCGGGCAATGCCTCGAGGTGCCAGTTGCCGCGCGCAATCCACACCGTCCCCGGCTCGAGCGGCTCGCCTTCGGCCGCTTCGCGCACGCGCAGTTTTGAAATTGTGTCCATCCGCTCGGCAAACAGCCGCGTAAAGTGCTCCGGCATATGCTGCACAATGACGATTGGCAACGGGAACGCAGCCGGCAGCGCCGGAAGCAGCCGAGCAAGCGCCGCCGGACCACCCGTGGAGACGCCGATAGCCACGACCGTTGGCACGGCCGAAATCGTCTCACGCCGCGCCGTATGCGCCACGGAAAAAGCAGTAGCAGAGCCGGCGCCCGCGGCCGCCGCGCGCGCCCGCGTCGATACACGAGTCAGCGCCCGGATTTTGGGGATAAGCTCGGCGGCCAGCGCATCGACCGCTGCCTCGCGATTCGCCATCCCGTGCGGCTTGGCCACAGCATCCGACGCTCCAGAAGCCAGAGCCTCCACGGTGATCCGCGCGCCCTGCTGCGTCAGCGAGCTGCACATGATCACCGGCATTCTGTTGCCTCGCGCGCGCAACTGCCGCAGCGTAGTCAGACCATCCATCACCGGCATTTCGACATCGAGCAGCATCAGGTCGGGACGCACCGCATCGATTGACGCCAGCGCGGCCGCGCCGTCGGCAGCCGTTCCGGCCACCTCCAGCGCAGCGTCGGAGGCAATCACCGCGCGCATCAGGCTGCGCATCACCGCCGAGTCGTCGACGATCAGCACACGCCTGCGCGCCTCGGCGACACATTCCCCGCTCGCTCGTTTATTGCCCGTCATCGTTCACCTTCCGCAGCATGCTTGCTCCTGCTCCCGTCCGCCGTGGCGGCGAGATACGCGGGATTGAGCCGCTCCGGATTCAGCATCACCAGCAAACCCCGTTGCAATTTGTATGTGCCGGAAAACAACTCTCTGTGGCGGGCGTCGAGAATCGGGGGATTCGGCTCGTGATCTTCGCCCGAAACAGTCAGCACTTCGTCGACGCTGTCTACCAGCAGTCCAAAAGCGCCATCTGCGCTCTCAATCACCAGCATGAAGCAGGAGCGCCCAGATGATTTGGGTTCGACCTCGAGCAGGCTTCGCAGGTCGACTGCCGTCAGCACCTCGCCGCGGTAGAGCACCAGCCCGCCAACAAACCACGGCGCACGCGGCAGCGGCTGCGGCCGCACGGCGCCCACAATCTCCGCAATGTGAGCAATGGGCAGACCCGCAAGCAGCGTTCCTGCGCGCACTACGCAGACCTCGGCCGCCGCCGTTCTCTGGGTTGTCCGCGCTTCCGCGATGGCCATTTATCTTTCCTCCAGATACTGCTACAGCCGCCCCCAGATTCTGCTCAGGCCAGCGCTGAAATCCCTGCTCAGACCGCGGCACAGTTCTCAAGCGCGCCTGCGCATCCATCTCCCGGCGCCGGCTCACCGCCCAGGTCGGGAAACAGGTCGACAACTTCCGTCACCTTGCCCTTGAGCAGCACCACTCCCCCAGCCGGGCAGCCGGTGGCCGCATTCATCAGTGGCTGGCCGGCGGTGACGTCGAGCACGCGCGAGACGGCAAGCCCCGACTGATTCGAACCATAATGGCAAACGACAATCACAAGCGCTGCGTCGGAATCCTCGCCGGCCGCAGCCAGCACGCCAAAGGAGTCGTTGATGGGCAGAAGATGACCGCCCTCGAGCAGCACCGGCCGGCCTGCTGCGTATTCAATTTGCCCCGCCCGCACCCGCTCGATGCGCGCTACGCCTGCGAGTGGCACGGCCGCACGCCGCCCGGCAGCTTCCGCCAGCAGGTACTCGCTGACCGCTTCAGCCGGCGAGGCCGCGGACCGCGCATCATCGCGATTGTGGAGCGTGTCGAGCTTGTCGATATTGTCCTGGCCCATCACGTCCTCGCCCAGCCCGTCCTCGCTAAGCCCCACGCCGGCGCTTGCGGCAATAGCGTCCGGATCGAGAATCAGAGCGAGCTCGCCATTGCCCAGCACTGTGGCTGCGGAGAACAGCCCGATCTCCTTCACCGCCGGGCTCAGCGGCTTGATCACAATCTCCTCGGGATCAGCCAGACCGTCGACCGCGAGACCGTACCGGCGGCCGTCGGCATCGAGCACCACTATGAATATTCCCCGCTGTCTATCGGGCCGGCGCTGGCGCTCCGGCTCGATCGCCGGGTTGA
>JASIJX010000153.1 GCA_030049955.1 Acidobacteriaceae bacterium | reverse complement strand
TCGCTCCACTGGAACTCGATCGCATAGCGGCCCACGCCATGCGCGCTCAGCGCCTTGAGCGGCGGTGAGTACATGGGCAACAACTGCGTGGATTTGGGCTTCGGCTCACCCGGCTTGCGGCCCTCGTGAGTGCGCTGCTCCACGCACGTGGCGCAGGGACACGCCTCGCGCAGCCAGGCAAAGCTCCACGCGCTCCTGTGCCCGTCGGCCCAGTCGATCTCCAGGCCCTTGCCCTCGCTCAGCAGCACGCGCACCTTCGCCGGCGTCACGGCATTGCGATCGAGCGGCCGCTCGTCCGCGCTCGCCCGTTCCCGTTCTTCTTTTGTGACGAAGCGAATGCCCTCGTGGCTCATACATACAGTTTACAGCGATCAGCAATATCTCCGCAGTTCTGTCCACTGACCACTGTTCACTGTCTCCAGAAAAACCACGCCGACATCGCCAGGCCGATAAACACCACCAGCCCGCGCAGCACCGGCCGAGGAATACGTCGGGCGAGAACAGCCGAGGCGTATCCGCCAATGGCCGCAGCCGCCATCGCCGCCAGGCAATAGCGCCACTCCACCTGCCCGTCTGCAACAAAGATGATGAATGCCACGCCGTTAGCCATCAAATTGTTAAGAACCTTCAGCGCATTGATGGCGTGAATGTCCTGGTAGCCGAACAGCGACAGCAGCGTGATGATCAGAAAGCCCGCGCCCGCTCCAAAATAGCCGATATAAAAGCTCACCAGAATCGACACAATGAACAGCGGGACGCGCCGCGGCTGGCGCGCATGGCCCTCTGCGGCATCCTGCATGCGGGCCACATTCAGCCGCGCCAGCCATCGCGTAACCGGGCCGCTCACAGCGAAGATTCCCGCTGCGCCCAGCAGCAGCCACGGCACCATGCGCATAAATGTTTTCTGCGGCGTGTTGAGCAGCACCAGCGCGCCGGCCGTGCCGCCGATGAGCCCTGCCAAACCCATCGGCCACGCGATGCGCAGGTTGCGGCGCACATCAGGCCAGTAAGCAAGGATGGAGGTAAGTTGACCGGGCCATATGGCAACGGTATTGGTGGCATTGGCCTGCACCGGCGGCACGCCCATGCCCAATATGGCCGGAAAAGAGAGAAACGACCCGCCGCCGGCAACGGCGTTCAGAACGCCGGCCAGAAACGCGGCCACGACCAGCCACACCCACCGCCAGTCGATCCCTGCAATGAATGTGAAGGAGTGCATGAGCTTCGATTCTCATTCTAGTGGGCCAATATTGGGTCGGATGAGGACCGGGATCCCCGGCATAATTCTGCTGCTCTCAAACCAAAAGCGGGGTATGCTCATGCCATGCTTTGCCGCCGTCTGCCGCTCTGCGTGTGTCTCCTCTGGCTGACCTCAGCCGCCGCATATTGCACCGCGCCAGGTCACGTCAAACCGCAACCAGTTCCCGCGGCGCTGCAATCCACATTCCTGCAACCCGCAGCTCTACAGCCCACAGTCCTGAAGATCGATGGGCTGGGCAAAGGCACTGCGTCGCTCGACGGCCCATGGCAGTTTCATTTGGGCGACAACCCCGCGTGGGCACTGCCGCAAACGCCGGATGCAACCGGCGCGAACGGCTGGGAACAACTCACCGCCGACATGCCCTGGGGCGCGCAGGGGCACCGCCTGTACACCGGCTATGCCTGGTACCGCAGGCATCTCAGCTTCACGCTCGCGTCCGGCGTGCCATCTGACATTTACCTGCTCATCCCGCAGATCCAGAATGTCTACGAGGTCTACTGGAACGGCCGCTTGGTGGGCCATGACGGCGCAATGCCTCCGCACCCGCTCTTTCATTTCGAGTCCGAGCCTGCGCAGATCGTGAACCTGGGCCCTGCGCGCGATGGAGTACTCGCGGTACGCGTCTGGGCAAAGCCCTTCGTATCTTTCGATAACGGCGTCGAGGGCGGCTTCGTCTCCACGCCTCTCGCTGGCAGCCTCGCAGCCGTCGAATCCGAAAAAGCAGTGCTCGACTACGAATGGTTGCGGAGCCACCAGTTCTACTTCGGCCTCGAGACCCTCTATGCGCTCATGGTGTTCCTCAGCCTGCTCACCTGGCTGCGCAACCGCTCGCAGCGCGTGCTGCTCGCCATGGCGGCCTTCACCGCTTCCCCTGTCCTGGCGATGTTTCTTGGCAACCTCAGATTGCCCCTCTCGTATAACTTTGCTCTCGGCTGGCTCCAGCCGGTCCTCGCCATGGAGGACGTCGGCCTCTGGTTCCTGCTGCTCTACCTGCTCGAGCTGGACAGCAATCCACGTATCGCGCGCTTTACGCGCAACCTCGCCATCGTCCTGATGACCGCCGCCTCGCTCGATGGGCTTCTAATGATCACAGTCTGGTCTCGGCCGGGGCTTACCGCTCCCTCGCTGTTCATCGATGCCCTATTAACCGTCATCACGACTACCCTGGAAATGTTCCCACTCGTTCTCGTCGCCCTGGCGGTGCGCAAGCGCCTCGATTTCGCGCGCTGGTTTCTCGCCATCTCCGCATTTCTCTTCGAGATGATCCAGGTCATCCGCACCGGCCTTGCCCAGGGCAGCCGCTTCACCCACTGGACGCTCTCGCAAAAACTCGCTTCACCGCTGTTCACCATCAACGGCAACGAATTATCGCCGCAGGTCTTGGCCGCGAGCCTGCTTTTCATCGCAGCCATCTTTGCCGTCTACCGGTATATGCAAATCACTCTGCGCCGTCAGGGCTCTCTCGAACAGGAACTGAAAAGCGCGCGTGAGCTGCAGCAGGTACTGATCCCCGAAACGCTGCCGGAGCTGCCCGGCTTCGCCCTCACCAGCGCGTATCGTCCCGCGCAGGAGGTGGGCGGCGACTTTTTCCAGATCATTCCCTTGGAAGGCGAATGCGCAGGCTCCACCTTGATTGTTGTCGGTGATGTGAGCGGCAAGGGCCTGCGCGCTGCCATGACGGTTTCGCTCATTGTGGGAACGGTGCGCACGCTGGCCAGGTTCACCACGCATCCCTCCGAGCTGCTGTTCGAGCTGAACCAGCGGCTCTGCGGCCGGCTCCAGGGTGGCTTTACCACCTGCCTGGCCATGCGGCTCGACGCCAACGGCTGCTGCACCATCGCTAGCGCCGGCCATCCCGCTCCACTCCTCGGCCAGCGCGAAGTTCTTCTGCCCGGCGCGCTCCCGCTCGGAATTCTGCCTGGCCAGCTTTACTCCGAGCGTGCAATCGAGATCCACGAAGGCGACTACCTCGTTCTTTATACGGACGGCCTGCTTGAAGCGCGCAGCGCCAGCGGCGAAATCTTCAGCTTCGACCGCCTGCACACCCTCATCGCCTCCCAGCCGCGAGCCGCAGAAGCAAGCGATGCAGCCGTCGCCTTTGGCCAGAACGACGACATCACCGTGCTCACTCTCACCCGCCTCAGCCATGGTGAGCAACCGACCACAGAACTCACCGTGAGAGAATTAGCACCTGCATGAAAAGCGTTCCGTTCGTCCCGGCAATGAGGGGTTTCGTACGCATCGCGATCCTGATTGCAATGCTGGCGATCTGCTTTGCGCCGGCCGCGCAAGGCCAGTTCGCCGATGCATCTCAGGCCGGCGCTCCCGTGGCCATCCACGCGCCGTGGCGCTTCCATATCGGCGATGATCCGCAATGGGCCACGCCTGGCTTTGACGATTCGCAATGGCCCCTCATCCGGCTCGACAAGTCCTGGGCCGAGCAGGGGCACAAGTTTTATTCCGGCTTCGCATGGTACCGGATGAAGGTGAAGCTGCCCGCCACCAAGGAGCCCCTCGCGCTGGGTGTCACCGAAATCGTCAGCGCCGACGAGATTTACGCCGACGGCCAGCTCATCGGCGCCATCGGCAAGATGCGGCCGACGCCGGTCTGGCTGGGCTACTCGATGACTACTCACGCCTTCGCGTTGCCCACGGCGCTGAACGGGCGAACCATCGAGCTGGCCATTCGCGTCTGGCAGCCGCAGGCGTCATCGAATGACGTCGCCTTTACCGGCCGCGCTCCGTATCCGCTTGTGGGATCGGTGCAGACCATTGCCAATCTCAGCGAGATCTCTACGATTGCAATCGCGGCGACACAGATTCCACTCTGGCTCGAGGGCGCTACGGCCCTTGGTATTGGCCTGTTCAGCCTGGGACTATTTTTTCTACGCAGACGCGCCACCGAGTATGCATGGGCTGCTCTTTTTCTCTTCGCAGACGCCGGTCGAGACATCGGTGAATGGTTATATCACAGCTATCAATGGCCCGCCTTCGATTGGATCTTCGGGGCCAACTGCCTCAGCGCGGCCCTGCTCATCTTCTGGCTCCTCTTCATCTGGCGCTTCCTGCGCGCCCCGGCCGACAAACTGCTCCGCACCGGCATCGTCCTGCTTCTGCTGGCGCCCATCCCTGTGCTATTTGCCCGCGCGGGCTACATCTCAGTCACCGATGCCAGTCTAACCTGGGTGATTGTTCCACTTGTGTTGACTATTCTGGTCGTCGCGCGGCTGGTGCGCCTGGCCTGGCAGGGCAACCGCGATGCCCAGTTGTTGCTAGCCCCATTCCTCCTCAGTAACCTGATGACATCCGTTATGTGGGCCATGGACATTCTCTACTGGTTCGGAGCGATCAAATCCAGAAGAGGAATAGCCTACCTCACTTTCTATCGGGGCTCGGCTTTTTCGCTCTCGTGGGATTGGCTGTTTACGCTCCTCGCCGATCTCGCCGTGGCCGTTTTGCTCATGCTCCGTTTCGCCCGCACGGCCGAGCGCGACGAGCGGCTCTCGGCTGAGATGGAAGCGGCGCACAGCGTGCAGGCGCAGTTAGTCCCCGCGCTGCTTCCCGCCACACCGCACTTCCGGTTTGAATCGGCGTATCTCGCAGCAAGCGAGGTCGGCGGCGACTTCTACCAGGTCTATCCGCAATCCGATAGCTCCGTACTGATTGCCATCGGCGACGTCAGCGGCAAGGGGCTGAAAGCCGCCATGCTGGGCACCCTTGTCGTCGGGGCATTGCGTTCGCTCGTGCAGGAAAATATCCCCCTTGCCGAAATCCTCGCGCGGCTCAACCGGCAGCTCGCCGACAACTCTGACGGCAGCTTTGTAACCTGCTGCGTGGCCCGCATCGACTCGGACGGGATGCTGATCATCGCCAACGCCGGCCATCTCCCGCCATATCGAAATGGCGAAGAGATCTCCTGTGAATCCGGACTGCCGCTGGGCCTGACGGCAACCGCCGAATTTGCAGAGACAACGCTGCAGCTTGTCCCCGGCGATAAGCTCACCTTCCT
>JASIJX010000152.1 GCA_030049955.1 Acidobacteriaceae bacterium | reverse complement strand
ATCGTCGCGCGCCTGCTTCACGCCGCGTCGCCGCGCGCCCGCATGCCATTGGTTGCGGTGAACGCCGGCGGTTTGCCCGAAGGAACCTTTGAAAGTGAATTCTTTGGGCATGTGAAGGGCGCTTTCACTGACGCGCGCACCGACCGCGTCGGCCGCTTCGAGCTTGCCCACGGCGGCACGCTCTTTCTGGATGAAATTGCCAATGTCCCGCTGCGCCAGCAGGCCAAACTCTTGCGCGTCCTGGAGACCGGCGAATTGGAGCGCGTCGGATCGTCACAAACCCGGCGCGTGGATGTGCGCCTGCTCTGCGCCACCAATGCGCAGCTCCATGATGAGGCCAAGGCGGGCAACTTTCGCGAAGACCTGCTCTTCCGGATCAATACCGTGGAGATTCATTTGCCGCCGCTGCGCGACCGGCGGGAAGATATTCCGCTGCTCGCGCAGCACTTTCTGGCCCGGCTTCGCACTCGCTATCGTAAGCAGATGAATAGTATTTCGGCAGCAGCCATGCAGCAGATGATGCAATATCCCTGGCCTGGGAATGTGCGCAAACTTGAACACAGCATCGAGCGCGCACTGCTTCTTTGCGCCGGTGAAGAAATTGAGCCGGTCAATCTCTCCATCTCGGGCGCGCGCCAGAGTGCACTATCAGCTGAAACCATAAGCATAGATGAAATGGAGGCCATGCTGATCCGCAAGGTTCTGCGCCGCTGCGACGGCAACATCTCCCAGGCTGCCGAATCGTTAGGGCTGAGCCGCGCGGCGCTCTACCGGCGCATGGAAAAGTATGGGCTATGAAGCAAGAGCGAGCCGCCGTCCCCGCCAAGCCATTCGCCGGGCATGGCTTTATTCCATTCTGCTCTGCCTGCCCGCACTTGTCTTCCTCGGCATCTTCCTCTATCAGCGCCAGCTGGATCTCGTGCCTGCTCTGCTGCTCGGTATCTGTCTGCTCATCTACCTCGCGCTCGCAGCGTCGGCTCTCGTGGATGGTATTGCCCGCCCGGTACAGACGCTCTCGAACGTGGTTTCGTCGCTCCGTGAAGGCGACTATTCCTTTCGCGCTCGCGGCGCCGGCGGCCACGATGCACTGGGCGAGTTGGCCGGCGAAATCAATGCCCTGGCCGATCTGCTACAAAAGCAGCGCGTGCGTTCGCTGGAAGCTACCGCGCTGCTGGCCCGCATCCTGGAGGTAATGCACGCGCCGCTCTTCGCCTTCGATCGCGAGGACCGACTGCAACTCGTCAACAGCGCAGGCCTCAAGCTGCTCGATCGCCCCTCTTCGCGATGCCTGGACCGTTCCGCAAGCGAGTTGGGCCTAAATGACCTGCTCGGCGCGCCGGATCAGTCCATTCATTCCTTCGGCGCCACACCGGCACGCTGGCTCCTGCGCAAAGCCAGCTTCCGTCAGGACGGAGCCCCCCACACGCTGCTAGTGCTCGCCGACGTCAGCGTCCCGCTCCAGGAAGAACAGCAGACCGCCTGGAAGCGCCTGATCCGTGTGCTTGGTCACGAACTCTCGAACTCTCTGGCGCCGATTAAGTCCATTGCCGGCAGCCTGCTGTCGCGGGTCGGCATCATGCACCATGACGAAAACAATCTTGAAGACTTTCGCCGCGGCTTGGGTGTCATTGAGAGCCGCGCCGACGCTCTACACCGCTTCGTGCAGTCTTACCGGCAACTGGCGCAGCTGCCTCCGCCGCGCATCCGGCCCATTGCGCTTAGCCCTTTGATCGAGCGCGTCAGAATACTGGAGCAGCGTCTTCCTGTACAACTTACCGCCGGCCCACCTATCACTCTCTATGCCGATCCCGACCAACTGGAACAGATGTTGATCAACCTGCTTGCCAACGCTGTCGATGCTTCTCTTGCCAACGGCAGTCATCCTGTGGACGCAAGCTGGGGGCTGGTTGACGCGAGTGTTCATATTGTCATTGAAGACCGCGGACTGGGCATCGCCAACCCTGAGAACCTTTTTGTTCCGTTTTACACAACGAAGTCCACGGGCAGCGGGATAGGCCTTGCCCTGGCGCAACAGATCGCCCGCGCGCACGGCGGAGAAATCTCGCTCGCCAACCGGGAAGACGGCAAAGGCGCCCGCGCCATCATCCGCTTGCCTCTGGCTTCGGTCTCCGACGCTGAAGGGCCGCATTCGTGCACTGTTGGCTGCCTACCCGCTTGACGTACCTTTTTAACCAACCCTCAAAAGTGTAATTCCGGGAAAATTGTTTGATGCAAGTTGAAGAGGAGCGCTCATACGACTAGACCCGTAAGCTCGACTACCCAATATGCTTACAAGAATCGTCGACTTCTTCATCGCATATAGCGCTTCTATCCCTTGCCCGGATTGAATTCCACCTCAATCTTTGTTATCGGTTCGCTGTGTTCACGCTGACGCGGCGGCAGACAGATCACTAGCCGGTTGCAGGATGGGTCGATTACCCAACCAGTCGTCATCGAGTCTGGATTGGCTGTCGTCATTCTCGGCAACACTTCGCCATTCACTCTTATGGATAATGCAGAAGCTGCACCATAAACCAGCAAGTAATCCATTTCAGGAAGATTCTCGAGCGTCCAGCCAACACCGCCAGGTCCTGATTCTACGGTGACTTTCGCATCCTCACCACGCGCATTGAGCAGAGACACTTTCTCATCTTTGCTAGGAGAAGTAACAACGAGCGCTTCGACACGGCCACTTGTCATGCTACTTCCAAACTGTAGCTGCCGATTTAGCTGTACAGGCACGACCGCCCCTGGCCTTAAATAGACAGGAATGGTATCTAACGGTGCGTCAACCTTGAGCTTTGCTGGCCCAGAGACTGTTTTGCCGTTCCACAAGCTCGTCCATACCCCGGATGGAAACGCAATGGTCCTCAAGGTATCTTCGCTGATGACTGGTGCAACGAGCAGGTCCGGACCAAACATGTATTGATCGGGAGTGGCGGCTGTTTCCTGTTCATTCGGGAAGGCTACTGGCATCGACCGCATGATGGAAATGCCTGTCTTATGCGCAATCGCCGCGGCGTTATACGTATAATTCAAAATGTTCTCGCGCGTCCAGGCTAGAAACTTATAGTTCGTTACTGCTGCGTCGCCATAATGCCACGGCTCGCGCGGCGCCGTGCCGTGTGGGCGCATTAAAGGACTAAAACATCCAAATTGAAACCACCTCATATACACTGCCGGCTGCGGAAAGCCGAAATATCCGCCAATGTCACTGCCCCAGTTCGAATAGCCACAGGCACACAGGTTGAGCGCTCCGGTTAACACGTGCTTAAGGCCGTTGAAGTTGGCAGGATGATCGCCTGCAAATTGGCCGACCCACCTTTGCGTGCCAGGTGCAGCCCCTCTGGCATACAAGATGAAATCATCCCCGCGTTTCTCCTGGAACACCTCGCTCACAGTCCGTTGATAGTCATAGTAGAAAAAATTGTGCATCTCGGCGCCGTGTTGGCCGTCATAAAAGACCGCACCATCCGGTGTCATATCGCCGAAGTCCACCATGCTTCCGGCCTCGCCAAGATCCAAGGCCTCCCTCAACGCCCGCCGGCAGAGCTCTAAGGCCTTCGGGTTTGTGAAATCCGCGTAAGTGTCACCGGGACCCGGGGCAACGTCCCCGTTTGCAAAGCGCAGATAGGGGACTTCGGACTGCTTCAGTTCCGGCATGAGCCGTTCTTGCCGAGCGAGCGGAATGACGGGATAAAAATAGCCCAGCACCCTGATCCCGCGTGCTGCCATGAATTGATTCAATTCTGGCGAAAGAGCGGATGGACCTTCGGCATAAATCGCAGAATGAGGAATATCCAACTCTGCAAAACGCAGAGCGACGCTTTCTTCTTCCGCAACCGCGTTGTGCAGCGGGCCGCTCGCCCAGGCTTCGCCGCCTCTGCCCATCCACGGCTCAAAAGCCCATTTTGGCGGCAGCGGAGGTCTTCCGGTTAGTGCTGTATAGGATGGCAACGTCTTTTCAGGCGTTCCGATCCAAAAATAATAGTCAAGTATCGGACCAAGTTGCGTAAGGCGATATTTGTTTGGATCCGTTTTTCCGATGTCAGCCCTTAAACGATAGGACGAGTTGGAAAACGCCATATAGCCTTTGGAGCTGTGAAAAATGGGCAGACTTTTGTAGGTCGTATTCGCCAACCCTACCCCGTTTCCTACCCAGTCATCCGTTCCCCAGAGCGTCAACACATTTCCATTTTGATCAAAGTGATCGTATTTCTCCCCGAAGCCATAGATAATCTCGTTTGGATCGAGATGATTTCTGAAATTTACTGCAGCGATCCTGCCATCCGCACTAAACCGAAGAGCGAGGTCCTTGGCGCCGATTTGCATCACCCGATTTCCAGCACCGTCGTAAAAGGAAATCGAGAACGGTCTCCGATCGATGACAAGCCTGCCGTCGGCGGTTTCGATAGAACATGAGTTGGAGGTCTGCTTGGCTTTTAGTGGCAACAAACCATCCGGTCTCCAATAACCTTCGTCACTCCCACAAATCCTTACGCCGCCCGTCGATGGCAGGGAAAGGTGCAGGTCAACTTTCTGCCCACCCGCCGCACACTGCATCAGCAGCGTTTTGTCTTGTATCTCCAGATTGTCCGCGCTTGTGATGGGTTTCCATTCATCCTCCAGAATGTCTCCCGGAGAGCCATCCGCATACCACCAGCGGGACATCTTATCCAGCTGGCTCAGATAGGTGTCCAGCAGTTGACATGCCTGCTCGTGATCATTTTTCTGTAAAGCGGCGTTCACTCTTTGCCGGATAAGAGCCAGCGTGAAGTCATTCTTTAGAATGCCCC
>JASIJX010000151.1 GCA_030049955.1 Acidobacteriaceae bacterium | reverse complement strand
GCAGCCATTGGCTTTTGCCGCGTGCGCTGGCACAGCGTTGAATGCAAGATAGACAGCCACAGAACAGACAAAAACGGAGATACGAAGAAAAAATTGGTAATGATTTCTCATAATTCGATTCCCCAATATCCAGGCTCGATCTCCGATGATACAAGGAAAAGCGCGGACTCAGGCCGTGGGCTGGTGTGAAATCCCATCATTTTCACCGCAGATACGGCTAAATCCTGATTCGCTCGCTGTTGGGCACTGCAATGAAGGCGCGGCCGCATTGCGTACTCTCGCGGCGGAGTTCCAAACAGCCGGGCAAAGCGAGAGCAACAATGAGATGGAGAGAGGTGAGCCTGCTTGGCCGCATCCTTAAGGCTGCGAATACCACACTGCAAACGCGCTTGCAGCTAACAATCGACTTAGCTCGAATCTCTTTTTCCAGCGTTCGCACCCAGGCGCGTTCGGCCTTCAGCATGGCCAGCAGGTATTCGCTCTCGATCAGGTTGATACGCTCCACGTGTGCCTTCGCGCCAGCGAGCCTGGAGGCGATCTGGTCGACTTGGATTTCGAGATTTTTCGCGCGCTTTCTCAGAAGCGCACAGGCGTCCCCGGGTTCGAGATGGACGAGGAAACTCATGGCCGCCATGCAATCCGACGGCTCCCGCTTCGGCGTGGCGACAATTTTGCGCAATATCTCGATGAGCGCGCGAGTGCCGGCGGAAGTAATCCGATAGGTCGTCCGTTCCGGCCGCCGGCCTTCGCGGCCGGTTCGCTCCACATCAATCAGGCGGTTTTCCGCCAGGCGGCGGATGGCGTGATATAGCGACCCGCGCTTGAGCACGAGAATCTCGTCTTTGTGGCGCAGGTGAAGGAGGCGCTGCATCTGGTAGGGGTGCATGGGCGCTTCCCGAAGCAGCGCAAGAACGGCGATTTCCCAAGTACCGGGCTCGAAGCTCATATAGTTCAGATGAACTATATCACATAAACTATCTGAGGGCCTTAAGCAGGCAAAGGAATGACCTGCCACATACAAACTGGCGAGGGTACTGTGCTTCCAGCTCGAATCTCGGAGTTCGAATTTTTCCTGCCAACTTTGCCGGAAATTTCCCCCGATCTTGCTACTCTGAGAGCGCTCAAGAAAACATCTGGGGGACTATTCCACGCGGGAGAGTACAGCCTCGAAAAACCTTCAACAATCGCCCGCAACTTATTGATCCCACAACAGCTGATGACAACTCGTTGCAGGTCAGATAGATACGGGACCATCCCAGCCGTAAGCCCCGTGAAATCAGATATATGCTCTCAGATGAGGGGGTGGGGCCGACGCAATCGCCATGCCAAATCTTTCCCACGCTTGTTGCGATATGATTCTCCAGGCAACAACCTGAAGAATGTCGACCGTTTCGTCACACATTACTGATTGGGACCGTTACTGGATGCAGCGCGCGCTTGAGTTGGCGCGACGCGGCATCGGCCTCTGCTCGCCCAACCCCGTTGTCGGCTGCGTGATTCTCGATAAGGTGGGCCAGGTGGCCGGCGAGGGCTGGCACGAATACGATCGCATAAACCACGCCGAGGTTTGGGCGCTCAAAGCCGCGGAGCAGCACGCCCCTGCCACTACGAGTATCGACCGCGTCCGCGGCGGCACGGCCTATGTCACGCTCGAGCCCTGCAACCATACCGGCCGCACGCCTCCCTGCACCGAGGCGTTGATAAAAGCCGGCATCAAGCGCGTGGTGGCCGCGACACTCGACCCCAACCCGAATGTCGCCGGCGGAGGCATGAAGGCATTGCATGCGGCGGGCCTTCAGACGGAGGTTGGCGCGTGCGAAGACGAAGCGCGGCGGCTGAATGAGGGCTTCGCACGCTGGACGCAATCGGGCCGGCCGTTTTTGCTGATGAAGGTGGCCATGTCGCTCGACGGGCGCATTGCGCCGCCCGCCGGCATGCACGTGGCCCGCGAGCCCTATTGGATTACCAGCGAGGCCGCGCGCGCCGCCGTGCAGCCGCTGCGCTGGCAGGCCGATGCGGCCATGGTCGGCGTGGACACGGTTGTCGCCGACGACCCCATGCTCACTGACCGCAGCGGTCTGCGCCGCCGCCGGCCGCTGCAGCGCGTGGTGCTCGACTCCGCCTTGCGCATACCGCTCGACTCAAAGATGGTCAAAACCGCCGAGAATGATGTGCTGGTCTTCACTGTTTCAAAAGACGAGCGGCGCATCAACGAACTGCGCAGCCGCGGCGTGCGCGTGGAGGTGCTGCCAGCCGAGTCAGGGCGCGTACCGCTCGACAAAGTTCTCGACATGCTCGGCGCCGAAGGCATCCTGACGTTGTTGACCGAAACTGGAACGCGGCTGAATACGGCGTTTCTCGCCGCGGGAATGGTCGATCGCATTCACCTCTTCGTTGCGCCGCAGATCATGGGCTCGGACGCAGTGCCAGCATTCCGCGGCGTGCCCCATTTCATCCACATGGGGTCGATGGACGTGGAGCGATACGGCAATGATCTAGGCCTGTGCTCGCTGCTGCGCGACCCGTGGGAAAGACAGGGATCAGGGAACAGGGATCAGGGAACAGTCTGACAAATCCCGGCGCCGCTATCCTCCGACGGTTATCGCGAATGAAGTATTTTCTGCGCCCGTCGCTCCGTTGCTCTCTGTTTCTCTGTTTCTCTGTTCCCTGCTCCCTGCTCCCTGCTCCCTGCTCCCTTAGAATTTATCCATGTTCACCGGGATCATCGAGCAGACCGGAACGCTGATCAGCCTGATGGAGCGCGGCGGAGTGCGGCGCATCACGATTGAAGCGCCTAGCATCGCCGGGCGGCTGCGCGAGGGCGACTCGCTGGGCGTGAGCGGCGTTTGCCTGACGGCGCTCGATCCCGATCCGACGTACTTCCACGCTGACGTGGCGCAGGAGACGCTTGACCGCAGCACGCTCGGCCAGCTCAAGCCGGGCGCAAAGTTGAATCTGGAGTTGCCCATGGCCGCCGGCAGCCCGCTAGGCGGGCACATTGTGCAGGGCCATGTGGATGGAACGGGCGAGATTGCGGCGCTGGAGCCGGTGGCGGCCGCGGCAGGCGGCAACTTCGACCCGCGAGCCACCGACTGGACCCTGAAGGTAAGGATTCCCGAGGAGTTGCGCCAGTGGATGGTGCCAAAAGGATCGGTTACCGTTGAAGGCATCAGCCTGACCATCGCGGATTTTGACAGCGAGATAATCCGGATCGCGATCCTGCCGCTCACCTACAGGCGGACCAACCTGCATACGCTCGAGCCCGGCGCGCCGGTGAATATTGAGGCCGATGTGCTGGTGAAGCTGGCGTCAGTGCAGCAGGCAAAGAAGCCGGAATTCGACCTGACGGAAAGCTGGCTGATCGAAAACGGATACTGATCAGCTGTTTTTCCATCTCATGCACGCCTTCTGGCCCGTGAGCGTTCCAACCCCTCCGCCCGTCTATCGATTGAAGTTACACTTGGGTAGAGGTGTTTTGCCCGGGGCCGCAGATCCTTCCAGATCCTTCCGGCGATTGGACTTATGGCAGAGTTCGTGATCAAGCTGGCCGATGAGCGTGGCCGGGTGCAGGAGCAAGTGCAGACTGCGGCCACGGCCGAAGAGCTGCGTACGCGATTCAGCCACGCCGGCTACCACGTATTTAGCGTCAAGGCGCGGGGCGGACTGGGAAAGGGCCGGCGCAAGGTCAAGCTTGAGCCGTTTCTGATTTTTAACCAGCAATTTCTGACGCTGATCCGCGCCGGGCTGCCCATTCTCAGCTCGATCCAGATGCTGAGCAAGATCCAGAAAAACGCGAATTTTTCCGGACAACTGGACGATGTGACGAACCGCGTAAAGCAGGGCGAGGCGCTTTCGGCGGCGTTTGAGGCGCAGAGCGGTTTCCCGCTGATGTATACGACCACGCTGCTCGCAGGTGAGCGCTCGGGCAATCTGCCGGAAGTGCTGGACCGCTACGTCGGGTTCCAGAAAGTGGCGCTGGCGTTCCGAAAAAAGCTTACGGCTTCGCTGATCTACCCATCGCTGCTGCTCACGCTGGTCATCGGCCTGATGATTTTTCTTCTCGCCGTCGTGGTTCCGCAATTTGCCGTACTGTATGACCAGATGGGCTCGAAGCTGCCGGCCATGACCATGGACCTGCTGTCCTTCGGCAAGTGGCTGCAGCACAATATTATTTGGCTGGTGCTGGTTGCTTTCGGAATCGGGATAACGTTTTACCGCTTCTCGCTGACCGAGCGCGGGCGCGACTTTGTTGACGGCTTCCGGGTGGGCCTGCCGGTATTCGGCAAGATCTGGCTCAAGTACCAGGTGGCGCTGTTTGCGCGCACGCTGTCTACACTGCTCACCGGCGGATTGCCGCTGGTGCCTTCGCTGGAAACGGCAGCGCGGTCAATCTCGTCGCGTAAGGTATCGAAGGCCGTGTTCAACTCGGTGGGCACGGTGCGCGAGGGCAAGAGCCTGGCTGAGTCGCTCTCCAAAACCGGCGTATTTCCCGATCTGGCAGCGGAGATGATCACCGTAGGCGAGCAAACCGGCGCTTTGCCGCAGATGCTCAACTCCGTGGCCGAATTCTTTGAAGAGGACGTGGCGACGGCCCTGGCCGCGTCACTGTCCTTAATTGAACCCGCCATCCTCATCATTATGGGCGTGGTGGTGGTATTTATTCTGATCTCGCTGTATCTGCCCATCTTCTCGCTGGGCCAGGCCGGCAGCGTAGGAGGTTAACCCACGATGGCCGAAGCCACAGTCATTCCCCTTCCGGTTCCCAACCATAGCGACGAGCGCGCTCAGGCAGAAGCCTTGGCGCACCGCTACCGCGCTGAGTTTGTGGATCTGAAGAACTTTAAAATCCAGCACGACCTTTTGCGCACGGTTCCGGTGGAGCTGATGTTCCGCTACAACTTTGTGCCCATCGAGCAGCAGGCCGACGCGCTGGTGATCGCGGTGAGCGACCCCTCGCGGCTGATGGTGCTGGACGAAATCGCCGGGCTGCTCGGACAGCGCGTTCTCATCCGCGTGGCCATGCTCTCGCAGATCAGCGACCTGCTCAAGAAGACTGAGCAGTCGCAGCGCGTGCTCGACGAGGCCAGCGAAGGACTCACCTTCGATGTGGTCACGGGCGAAGAGAACGCCGATGAAAACATCTCGATCGAAAAGCTGACAAGCGAGGAAGACATCAGCCCGATTATCCGGCTGGTGGATACGACGATCTTTACTGCGCTCGAGCGGCGCGCCTCGGATATTCACATCGAGACGAATGATGATTCCGTGGTGGTGAAGTACCGTATCGACGGCGTGCTGCAGGCAGCGATGGCGCCCATTGCGCGCGAGCACCACGGCACGATTCTGGGCCGCATCAAGATCATGAGCGAGCTCGATATTGCCGAGAAGCGCGTGCCACAGGACGGCCGCTTCCGCGTGCGCTACAAGGGACGGCTCATCGACTTTCGCGTTTCAATTATGCCTACGATTCACGGCGAAAATGCCGTGCTGCGCGTGCTCGATAAAGAGTCAATGAGCGAGAAGTTCAAAAACCTGAACCTCGACGTTGTGGGCTTTGCCGAAGACGACCTGCGCCGTTTCCGCCGCTACATCCGCGAGCCCTACGGCATGGTGCTGGTGACGGGGCCAACCGGTTCGGGCAAAACGACGACTCTTTACGCCGCGCTCAACGAGATCAAGAGCGACGAAGACAAGATCATCACCATCGAGGACCCGGTCGAGTACCAGATTCGCGGCATCACGCAGATTCCGGTGAACGAGAAAAAAGGGCTGACATTTGCGCGCGGCCTGCGCTCGATTCTGCGCCACGACCCGGACAAGATTCTGGTCGGCGAAATCCGCGACCAGGAGACGGCGCAGATCGCTATCAACTCCGCGCTCACCGGCCACCTGGTGTTTACCACCGTCCACGCGAACAACGTGGTGGACGTGCTCGGCCGTTTTTTGAACATGGGCGTCGAGGCGTACAACTTTGTCTCCGCGCTCAACTGCATTCTGGCGCAGCGGCTGGTGCGCACCATCTGCGACTACTGCGCGCGCACCGTCCACTATGACGATGAGACGCTCGTTGCGAGCGGACTCAATCCGAACGAGTGGCGCGGCTTTGGGTTTCGCGAGGGCATGGGCTGCATGGAGTGCGGCGGCACGGGCTATCGCGGCCGAACTGCGATTCACGAGCTGCTCGAACTGACCGATGCCATCCGCGAGATGATTCTGGAGAAGAAGCCCACCTCCGAAGTGCGCAAGCTGGCGCAGAAAGAAGGCATGACGTTCCTGCGCGAGTCGGCGCTCGAGCGCGTTCGGCGCGGGTTCACGACGCTCAAGGAAATCAACAAGGTCACGTTTATTGAAGCCTCGCGGTAAAGCAGGGACCAAGAATCAACGGACCGGGAATCAAGAGATCGGGAATCGCGAGATCAGGAATTAAGAGATCAAGGGAACGAGAGAACGAGGAAACAGCGAAAGAATGGCTGCGATTTTGGATAAAGCCAGGACGAAGGTGACGGCCGGCGCCCAGACTGGCGGCCGGCCACCGGCTGCCGTGGAGGTTGCACCGGAGGGGGTTCTGGCCGCGGCTCAATCGTCCGCAGGCAGCGCCCCCACCTACGCCTACGTTGCACTGCCGGCCGGCGCGCTTACACCCGGCATCGAAGGGACCAATGTACACGCACCGGACGTGGTTGCCGCGGCGATTCGCGCCGCGCTCGACGAGCTCTCGCCGCGCAAGCGCTCCGTCACTCTGGTGCTGCCTGACACTGTAGTGCGCGTCTTCGTGCTCGACTTCGACGCCTTTCCCGCGAAAGCTGCCGAGGCGTTGCCGGTGCTGCGCTTCCGGCTGCGCAAGATGGTGCCGTTCGATGTGGAACATGCGGGCGTCAGCTACCAGATTCTGTCAGAGAACAAGAGCGAGTGCCGCGTGCTGGCCGCGATTCTTCCCGGCACGGTACTGGCCGAGTATGAGGCCGCGGTGCGCACCGCCGGCTACGAGCCGGGCGCTGTGCTGCCCGCGAGCCTGGCCGCGCTTGAAACCGTGGATTCGCTCGACGCCGTGCTGATTGCCAACCTGAGCCGGCAAGCCATTACGACGACCATTGCCTCCGGCGAGGATCTGCTGCTCTATCGCACGCTCGACCTGCCCGAGGACCCGGCGCTGCGCCTTGAGGAGATTCAGCGCAGCATCGCCGTGGCTGCGGCCTATTTCGAGGACAAGCTGCAGGCCCGGCCCGGCCGGCTGTACTACTCCGGCAACGCGCCAATCGACGAATTTGCGGCGTGGGTCAGCGATGCCGAGTTGCCAGTTTTGGGACTTGTTGCTCCGCCTGAGAGCGGAGCCATGACAACACTGCACGGTGCGAGCACCGCCGGCGTGGCAGGCGCGCTGGCATTGCATCAGCGCGAAGGGCAACGCGAGGGGGGCATCCGGTGAGGATTGCGCTCAATCTCGCTTCTCGGCCCTACGCCGATCTTGGCCCGGCGATGCACCGGCTGCGCATTGGCATGGGCGTGCTGGTCGCTATTTGCGCGGCGCTCGTTCTAGGCTTGCACGCCGTGCACAACAAGGCGGAAGCCGCTCGCGCGCGCGAGCACTCGCTCGATGGCAAGCTTGCAGGCGTGAACGCTGAACGCCAGGGCTATATGCGAATGATGCAACAGCCGGACAATGCCACCCTGCTGCGCCAGGCCGCGACGCTCAACCAGATTTTCGACGAGAAGGCTTTTTCATGGACGCTGGCGATGGAAAATCTCGAAACCGTGCTGCCCGGGGGCGTGCAGGTGACTACGCTTGAGCCGATCCGCGACAAGGCAGGGCAGATCACGCTGCACCTGCGCGTGGTGGGGCCGCGCGATCTCGCCGTCGACCTGGTGCGCAACCTCGAGCATTCGAAGCGCTTTCTTGCGCCCCGCATCGTGGGCGAAAACGCTGAGGCTGCGGGCAATGGCCCCAATCGTCCGGCCGAGCCGGTGAGCCCTACGAATCGCTTTAACTTCGACATTCTGGCTGAGTACAACCCGCCCACGCCGGAAGAGCGCAAGGCTGCAAAAGTCGAAAAGCCTCAGGGCCCGGAGAGTCAGCCTGAGCAGCCGGACGAAGCACCGGCAGGCGCGCCCGCAAGCGAGCATCGCGGGCCGCGCTTCCAGACCAACGCGCCTCAGCCGCTGCGCAATCCGCGCATGACGCCGACGCCGCCGCAACGCCAACCAAACCCTGCGCCCAACTCCGTGCTGACAACACCGAACCCGAACGGAGGGCCGCAATGAGCGATCGCACGTCAGTTTCGCGTGAACGGCTGTCCTCGCCGCTTACGTGGCATTACGTGGGCTTCGGTTTGGCGCTGGCGCTGGCGATCGGCCTGTCAATCCGGCTGGGACTGGACTGGGCCTCTATTGACCGCCATGCCGAGCAGGTCGTCGCCAACAAGCAGATTGAGTTGAAGGCCATGGAGCTGCAAACGGCGCCGCTGCGTGGGCTGGACGCCAAAGTAGAGGGGACCCGCGACCAGATGCGCGACTTTTACGATAAGCGCATTCCGCCGAATTACTCTTCCATCTCGAACGCCATCGGCGATCTTGAGGTGAAATCCGGCGTGAGGCTGTCGCGCGTGGGCTATACGCAGGGCAAGCCAGGGTCCGATCTGACAGAGATTACTATCGATGCGGGCATCAGCGGCGACTATCCGCAGGTCATGCGCTTCATCAACGGCCTTGAGCGTGACCAGACGTTCTTTGTGATTCGCGCCATGTCGCTCACCGGGCAACAGGGGGGCCTGGTGAACTTGCGACTGCGCGTCTCCACGTGGCTGCGGCCCGCCGCTGCAGCCGCCAGCGGCCTGCCCACTACGCCACAGGCCGATCAGGAACAAACCGGGCAAGAACCGGTCCCAACGGGCGCCACGCAGGAGGAGCAGTAATTATGGCCATGCGTGTGGGCGCTGAAAACAAGAAGCAGCTTTACATCGTTGTTGCGCTGTTTGCGGTGATTGCGATTGTTGGCGGCAAGGAACTCTACAACACTATTGCCGGCCCTTCGACGGAACATCATGCACCGCCTCCCGCGCGAGCGGCGGCGCCGGCCGCGGCAACTCCTGCTGCCGGGCCCGAGGCCGAAAAGATCTCCAATGCCAGCATCGATCCTTCGCTGCACTTCGACAAGCTGGCGCAGAGCGAGGATGTGGAGTACGCGGGCACGGGCCGCAACATTTTTTCGGCTGAGTCGGCGCCGGTGCCGATTCCTGCGCCGGTCAAGACGGCGCGCAACAACAACACTGGCCCGAGCGTGGCGGTTCCAACCGGCCCTCCACCGCCGCCAAAGCCGCCGACGATCGACCTCAAGTACTTCGGCTATGAGGAATCTCCGGACAAATCGCTGAGGGCATTCTTCCTGCACGGCGACGACATCTTTATGGCCCGGCCCGGCGACGTGGTAGACCATCGCTACAAGGTCGACGCTATCCGTCCGATGAGCGTGGACGTGACGGACCTGGCGTACAACAACACGCAGACGCTTACGCTAGCGCAATTCTGAGTTGCTGCAGGCCACGAGCTATTCGCCGCCGTCCAACTCCGATTCCTTATTCGCCGGGATCCGTCACGCTTGGCGCGGAGCCGGTGATTTTTGAGAAGCAGTAACTCGGTTTCTCGAATGGAAAAACTGAGGCATTTTTGCAAGGGCAGGAGCAGAGAATCCGCTCCTGCCTTTCTTGCGGGCTTTCGCACCGGCCGCGGCAATCTCGAAAAAACCGAGAAGGATTCCGCAGTCAAACGTTGCCGGCGTAACTGCCTTCAGAATCCTTCCGCTTGGCCAAAGCGTCGGCGCAACTGGCAACAAAAGCCAGGATCGTTTGCGGCATGACTGGTTTGGTAAGGACATTCACGACGTATCCGCAGGACAGGGACGCTTCAACCAGTTTAGCGGCGCTGTCATGCCCCGTTAGCAGGAGCACCCGGCAGCCGGAATAATTCTCAGCAAAATAGCGCGCAAGCTCTATGCCATTCATCCCCGGCATCATCACGTCGGATATAACAGCGTGAGGCTTAAAGAGTATGGCTGCCTCGACGGCTTCCCTGCCGTTGTAGACAGCCATCGATTCGTACCCGCCCCGAGTCACAATCAGTGCCAGGGTGTCGGCAAGAGTCCGCTCATCATCCACAATGAGCACCCTGATGCCTTGCGGAGCCATGGTCGCCTCCTTTTGAGGGCTTCAATAGCCCAAGTGCAGGACCAGAGAATACTACTCAAGAGGGCTCGTGGTGTATTGGGGTTTTCCCGGGGAGACGAGCTGCACGCGGCGGATCTTGCGCCTGAATCAGAATGCCGGCGCAAAGCTGTTTGCCATTGAACCCTTCCTTTCCGGAGGATCAAGCTGCCATCGATGGTGCAGCTTCCCACTTGTATGCGCCGCTCAAATCACTGTGAGCAATTCTTCGAAAAAGCCACCGATCTGATATTCAACGTCGACGAAGTGGATTTCCAGAATCCAATGACGCTTCTGACCGTTCTCGTTGAGCGAGCGCATCGGCAAATGGCTTTGAGGGTGAATGTAAAGAGTCACTTTGTCGCCGGCGATTTTTTCGTGCGGGAACTGTCCGATCAGGTGGCCGGCAATCGGCCCGCCGAACTCCCAACCAAATTTGTGCGCAAGAGATACCGCATGAGCAAATAACTGGCTCGCAGTGATATCGGGAGTTTGGTGGAAATATCGCTTTCCCTCCGCAAATGCCGTGCAGACGTCATCCCGTAATTTAAGCTTGCGCGGGTCGGAGCCGATGACGAATGTCCGCCCGAAATCGGCTTCCCAGTCTTCAAAAACCGGCCCGAGATCAAGAAAAATAATGTCGTCTTCACCGACCATCAGGTCGGTTGGATTCTCCGCATAGGGCGCCAGCGTATTCCTGCCTGCGCGCACGATGCGTTTGTGCCAGTACGTCGTGATTCCGTACATCTCTTTGGCAAGTTCATAGATGTCTTCATTCAACTGGCTCTCGCTGATGCCGGGACGAATTAAGCCGCGTTCTTCAACTTCGCGGAACAGCCGCTCAGCTTTACTTTGAGCAATGCGGAGTTCTGTAACGCGGTGCTCTTCGAAAGCGTTCACAGAAAGGGCGTCTGGCAAGGGATTACACCTCACCACTATTTATAGTGGTGCATGGGGGATTTAAGCGAACATGGAAATCGGTCGCGGACAGTCGAGACGTACGTTGATTGCGGTGGCGCTCGTTGCGGCGGCATGCTGGAGCGTGCTCGCCGATCGAACAATAGCGGTAGCCCAGGAACCCCCCAGCATTGTCGGCAGTTCACCCTTGTACGGTCTATCCGGCGCAACGGGGTGGATCAATTCAAAACCCCTGACCACGAAAGAACTCAAAGGCAAGGTTGTTCTTGTCGATTTCTGGACTTATTCGTGCATCAACTGTTTGCGCTCCTTGCCCTACATACGAGCCTGGGCTAACAAGTATAAGGACAGCGGGCTGGTTGTCATCGGAGTGCACACACCGGAGTTCGACTTTGAGAAAGAGCTGCCCAACGTGCAAAAAGCTGTCCAGAAGTTTGGAATTACATATCCTGTAGCGCTTGACAGCAACCATGCGATCTGGGATGCGTTTCACAATGAGTACTGGCCGGCCCATTATTTCATCGATGCGAAGGGTAGGGTACGTTTCGAGCACTTCGGCGAGGGAAACTACGACCAGTCTGAGCGCTGGATTCAGCAGCTCCTGAAGGAGGCGAACGCGAAGCCGATGCCGGCGACCGCCGTCAGCGTTCGCGGGGAAGGCGTTGAGGCCGCAGCCGATTCGAACGACGTACGCTCTCCAGAAACCTATATAGGCTATGCACGGGCAGAACACTTCGCATCGCCGGGTGGAATCAAGGAGAACCGGGAGAAACTCTATACTGCGCCGTCCCAACCCAGGCTGAATCAATGGGGACTTGCAGGCGATTGGGTCGATCACCAGCAGATCGCAGAACTCAAATCGGCTGGTGGAAAGATCGTGTATCATTTTCACGCCCGCGACCTGCACCTTGTACTCGGTCCGACGACCGACGGTAAGCCGGTTCGCTTCCGAGTGACCATTGACGGTCAGGCGCCGGGCGAAAATCATGGCGTGGATACGGATGCAGAGGGCAACGGCGTCGTAACGGGCTATCGTCTGTATCAATTGGTGAGGCAGAAGGGAGCCGTCACCGATCGCATCTTCGCAATTGAATTTGAGAGTCCCGGAGTACAGGCTTTTTCCTTTACCTTCGGATGAGTGAATCATTGGGAGGGGATCATGGATCAGAAATCGGACAGCGATGCCAGCGGAATGACTCGTCGAGCTTTGGTCATCGCAGGCGGTGCAGCGATTGCGGGGATCGCATTCGAGCTTCGCAATGGAATTGGGGCGGTCAAGGCCAAAAGCAACACTCCAAAAGAAGTCAAGATCGTGGAGTTCGCTGATACGGGGCAGCGCGGAGATATCGAAACTTTACCTCCCATTGTCAAAACCGACGCGGAATGGAAGCAGCAGTTATCCCCTGCCTCGTTCGAAGTGACGCGGCGCGCAGGCACAGAACGCCCCTTTTCCGGCGAGTATTGGAATAATCACGACAAAGGCCTTTACCGCTGCGTCTGTTGCGGAACAGCTCTCTTTAGCTCCGATACGAAATTTGAATCAGGTACGGGATGGCCCAGCTTCTGGCAGCCAATTGCGAAGGAAAATGTCCGCGAGAGTACAGACTTTTCTCTCAATATGATTCGGACTGCGGTCTCGTGCCGGCTCTGCGACGCGCATCTCGGCCACGTCTTCGATGATGGCCCAAGGCCGACCGGCCTCCGCTACTGCATGAATTCAGTGGCCCTTCGCTTCATCAAATTCACCTGATTCGGGTAACTGAAAATAGCGGAATGGCAAACCCACTCTTTGACGAAATCGTCTTGGAAATCCGTCGCACCGCCGAGACGGCCAAAAACTTCATTTCGCTTCAGGAGTTCTGCGTCAACAGGATCGCCCAGCGGCTGCCCTATTACCACTGGGTGGGGTTCTACATGTTGGACCCCGTCGACCAGAATGTTCTAGTCCTTGGGCCGTATTACGGCGCCCCGACCGAGCATGTTCGCATTTCAGTCACAGAAGGTATCTGCGGAGCGGCGGTCGTGCAAGGCGAAACCGTGATTGTGAAGGATGTATCTGCGGACCCACGGTACCTCGCCTGTTCGCTCGAAACCAAGTCGGAGATCGTCGTTCCCATGCGCGTGCGCGGAAGAATTGTTGGAGAAATCGACATCGACAGCCATTCGCTCAACGCATTTGGCCCCGAAGACCGCACCTTTCTCGAAGAATGCGCGGCGATTTGTGGCCGGTTTCTTGAAGAGATGCTGGGCTAATCGCGATCGGGCTGAATCGACTGCGGCTCAGACAGCGCCAGCGAAATAAAAACGATAATGTTTGCTGCAGCCGGGATTAAATGCAGCCCCACAATCCGGGCATCTATCGCCGCTGGCCATGTACTGCTCGATGCTCATTTCATATCCACACACGCCGCACAATACTGCGGGTTGATTCCATTCTACTTGCGGCCATAGCTCGATCGAATGACCAGCCAATGCTTCGTGACATTCCTTGCAGGAGTAATAGACGCCGCAACACTTCATCTTGATCGCAATAATGTCGAGTTCGGTTCGATAGTGAACGCAGCGCGTATGCGCGTCCAGATCGACTCCTCGAACGACAGGGCGTAAGAATGGCACTGATCAATAGACTACCGGAGCCTGCATGAATCCTGAAATTACTGCAGATGCGGCGGGTTGGATCGGAATATTTCTACTGGCTCTGCCCGAGCTGCTCGATGATACGGCCGACTCGAACTAGCACGCCCAATGGCTATCTTCTCGGCTCATACCGCATCGCCACCGCCCCCGAGCCGAACTCGAGCCGGCTTACGAGCCTCAAGTCGACAGGCTTCGACAGCCCCGCGAATAACGTCGGCCCATGACCCGCTAACCTGGGCTGCACCACGAACTCGTACTCATCGATCAATCCCAGCGCCGCCAACGCCTGCGGAAGCTTCACGCCTCCCACCAACAGCCCCTTACCCGTCTCCCGCTTGAGCTCCTGAACGGCCTTGCCCAAATCCCCGCGAACGAGTTCCGCGTTCCAATCGACCCGGTCCAGAGTGCTCGACACAACGTACTTCTTTGCCGCATCGATCGTCCGGGCGAAGGGTTCCATCCATTCAGGCCTCTCAGGCCTCGCTCCCGTCCGCACCGGCGGCCGCCACGCCGCCTCCATCATTTCGTAAATCACCCGGCCAAAGAGGAGGGCATCGGCCCGGTTGAGGTTCTCGACCGCGTGACGATGCAAGTCTTCGTCCGGGATGATTGCTCGATGATCGCAGCAACCGTCCAATGTGACGTTGATGGAATACCGAAGGGGCCGCATTCCGCAAGAGTAGCGCCGATGGGGTAGACGAGCAAGGTAGCTCGCCTCAGGGCTAGGATCGACTCACGATAACACGTGACGATGACAATTTGAGAGCTGGCAGTGGCATGTGGCAGAAACAGCATTACTGCGGATACTGCGGTGAGCCCGTGCGTGACCCATTGAGTCCCTGCGTTATTAAACTGGCCGCTGGCACGTGATGCCTCATCCAGGAGAATCAAATGGCCAACTGTCAAGCACCGTGCAAACTGACTACGGGACACTGCGCGTGGGCCAGGACCTGGCAGATCGTACGATCACGTGTGATGCTGTCGAACGTCGAATAGTCCGTAGCGCCCATCACGATGAGCTTTGCTTGGCTGGCTGTGGCTTCTGTCAGAATTTCAACTGCCGGGTTGCCATGCGCCACCTTGATATCCACGTCCTTGCACGAGTCGACGGCCATCTTGCGGGCTAGTAACTGCAACTCGTCCACGATAGTCGAGTATGGGGTATGCGAGCCGTCTCGACCATTCTCAGAGTTGGCAGGCTGCACGTGGAGAATGACTAGTTTAGCTTTGTAGCTGGCTGCCAGTTGGCAGGCAAGTGCCGCGTTGGCCTGACAGCTCATTCTCAGAGTGGTTGCGAACAGGACCGACGCTTGCCTGTTGCCGCTCTCCTGCGCGAGATGAGCTTCGGGACCTACGGTAAAGACCGGCAGGTCGACCGAACGCAGCACTTGCTCTGCGACGGAGCCCAGAAGCAGTCTGCCAAGCTTGCCCAGGCTCCGAGTGCCAAGAATAAGACGATCTGGATGGATTCGACGCGCCATAGCGAAGATCTCCCACGCCACAGGCGTCTTTTCGCGAATGATCACCGAGCATTGTAGGCCCAGCTTGCGAGCACGCTCGCACCATGGTTCCAGCATGTTTTTTGCTGCAGAGAACGCTCCTTCACGATCGTAGTAAGGCATTCCGGTTGCGTCTGCGGCAATCTCGGCGGTGATGGGCAGGACGTGCAGAAGTTGCAGCCTTGCGCCGGTTTCGCCGGCCATTTGCAGCGCGAATGGCATCAGGCGATGAAGATCGCTGAGGTTCGTGGCGACGAGAATCGTCTTCGAATAGATAAGTTGCGCGCTACCTGAAGCCTCCATCGCGCTCGCCCTCCTGTTGATTGAAGTCTGACACTCGCCAGTTCACCAAGATGTACATGTACGCACCCGACTGCGTGACGCGGATCACATCGCATTCCAGCAAACGAGCAGACGATACATCGCGTGAGCCGATTTGCTGCCGGCAATTGTGACTGCCGTTACTGTTTGATTCACCCTCGATCCTGAGGTAGGATTGACAGCACCATTGGATCGGTCCATTAGGTAGGAGGCGATTATGTCTACCTATGGGTCAAAACCCGCACTACCAAGCGCGGACAAGCGCTGGAAGCTCGTAGACGCCACCGTGCGCAAGTCGGATGGAAATGCACGCGGTCTGATTGAGACGCTGCACACGGTCCAGGAGGCGTTTGGCTTCTTGGACGAAGAGGCTCTTCGGTATGTAGCGTTGTCGCTCCGCGTTCCGTTGAGCCGAACATATGGCGTTGCGACCTTCTATCACTTTTTCACTTTAAAGCCTGGCGGAAAACATACCTGCGTCGTCTGCCTGGGCACCGCGTGTTACATCAAGGGCTCGCAGCATTTACTGGACACGATCCGGCAGACGTTGAGCATCGCTCCCGGCGAGACAACGGCCGATGGTGAAGTGTCGCTGCTAACTGCACGTTGTCTTGGGTCGTGCGGACTGGCGCCCGCAGTGGTGTATGACCAGGAGGTTGCGGGCAAAGTAGACGCGACATCACTGCGCACACATCTGGAAAAATGGGCACGATATGACTCCTGAAGAACTGGACGGGATCGCGCAAAAAGAACGAGAGACTCACTTGAGCTTTGCGCAGCACGTAAACGTGTGCGTCGCAGCGGGATGTCTTTCCTGCAGGAGCGATGCGGTGAAAGAATCATTGGCAAAGGAGGCGGCTAGCCGCGGAGCGAATGGCCAGTGCAAGGTGAAAGGTGTGGGGTGTATGGGTTTGTGCTCGGAGGGGCCGCTGGTTTCAACCAGTTCGGG
>JASIJX010000150.1 GCA_030049955.1 Acidobacteriaceae bacterium | reverse complement strand
GGCGCCCAGACCTGAATGCGATCGCCGAGATGCTTGGCGAGAAGGCCGGCATAATCGGCGAAGTATCCGGCGAGGTCGCGATTGGGCCAGCCGCCGATTTCTTCGAGGCCTTGCGGCAGATCCCAGTGGTAGAGGGTACAGAATGGCCGAATGCCGGCTTCGAGCAGCAGATCTGCCACGCGGCTATAGTGGTCAAGGCCCTTCTGGTTGACGGCGCCCCTGCCCGTGGGCTGAATTCGCGGCCATGCAATAGAAAAGCGATAGCTCTTCAGGTTCAGTTGCTTGATAATGGCGATGTCTTGCGGGTAGAGATGATAGTGATCGCATGCGACGTCGCCTGTGGCGCCGCCGCGAATGCGTCCGATTTGGTGTGTGTAGCGGTCCCAGATGGATTCGCCTTTGCCGTCCTCATTCCACGCGCCTTCCACCTGGTACGAAGCCGTCGCAATGCCCCACAGGAATCCGTCGGGGAAACCTGCGCCGGCGACTCTCGCCGTTGGAGTGGCATCCGATATCTGCGTGGCCGATGAGACGGAATTGTCTGCGATTCCGCGGCCTGCCAGTAAAGCACTACCACCTGCCGCAAGAGAATTTTTAACGAATTGACGGCGATCCATCGACTCTCCTTTAGCGGTCATTCCACGGGATAACTGCCGAGGGCGCATCCATCATTAAACCTCAAAGGAACCTCAAAGCCATCCTTTATTGCGCGCAATCCGGGCTGCTTCAAACCGGTTGGAAGCGCCTAACTTGGAGATCGCCTCGGATAGATAGTTGCGCACAGTTCCCTCTGTCAGCCGCAGGGAATGCGCCAGTTCGGCCGTGGTTTCGCCGTCGCCCGCGCGGCGCAGAATCAAACGTTCTCTATCCGTGAGGGGGTCTTTTTCCGCGCTCCATATCTGTGAGGCCAGTTGAGGATCCACGATGCGTTGTCCTCTGCTGGCTTTCCGGACGGCGTCGGCAAGTTCTTCCGACGGCCGGTCCTTGAGCAGATAGCCCGATGCTCCGGCCTCCAGTGCTCGCCGCAGATACCCCGGGCGGGCGAAGGTTGTAAGGATCAGGACACGCGTGTCCGGGTAAAGCTCTTTGACGCGCGCGGTGAGTTCGAGCCCGCTCATCCTCGGCATTTCAATGTCCGCAACCAACACTTGTGGCCGGTGCTTTCCGACGGCCTGAAGCGCCTCTTCCCCATCGGAAAGAGATCCAACCACCTCAATATCGGGTTCGATCGAGAGCAGCGCTGCGAGTGCGCCGCGCAGCATGCTCTGGTCCTCTGCCAAGAGAACACGTATCTTTTGTGTCACAAGGTATCCGCCTCTGCCGCAAATTGCGAAGCCGTTTGTGCCGGAGACCAACTCTCAAGCGGCAAAGTCAGCTCAAGGCTTGTTCCTCCATTCGCAGAGCCCGTCAGCTTCATGGTTCCAGCCAGGGATTCAACTCGCTCGCGCATGCCACGCAGGCCATTGCCTTCACGAATCTTCCCACCCAGCCCATCGTCGTCAATCGTGAAATGAATTGTCCCGTCTCTTTCGAGGAGCGAAACATTGCACACGGTTGCGTGAGCATGGCGGACGATGTTGGTTACGGCCTCGCGCAGGGCGAGGCAAAGCACGTTCGCTTGGTTTTTCGAGATTTTGACCGGAGCGAGAACCGTGGTCAGCGTGACATCGGCCGCGAGCAGGCTTCGCCGGGCACGGCTGATTTCTGCGTCGAGACCTTCGGCGCGGAAGCCAGAGACGGCTTCTCTGACCTCGGCAAGGGCATTTCGCGCGGTCTGCTCGGCTTCTGCAATCTCGTTCCATGCCCGGTTCGCGTCGCGGGAGAGTAGCCGCCGGGCAAGATCGAGTTTCACAGTAATAACAGTCAGGGTATGGCCGAGAAGATCATGCAGATCGCGTGCAATGCGCTCGCGCTCGGCTTCCTGCGACAGACGTTCGATCTCAGAATTTGCGCGCTCCAGGAGAGAATTGGTTCGTGCCTGCTGGGCGAAGGCAAAGTTGCTGAGCCCAAAGAACACGCAGTAGAAGAGGATGGTTTCCGCTATGGAAAAAGTGTGGCCGAGGTATCGAGTTTCCGCGGCGACTGCAACCATGATCGCCGCCAACACAAGGAAAAACGTGCGCAAACGGACGAGAAAAAGGCAAAGCATCGCGAAAGGGTAGACGAATAACACATGGGCTTGCTGGTTGAGCGGGTAATAAAAAAAGACGAAGAGAAAAAAGAACACAAACGCCACGGTTTGCCGGCGCCCTGCAAGCTCCGCCACGAGAAAATAAAGAGTGACGAAGGCCGCATAAAGAACCGCAAACTCGATCCAGACCGCAGGCGAATGCCGATACGCCGGGATGGCAAAGAGATACGCGGCATAAAGCAACGCCACCCAGCGCACGATCCAACGGCCACGGAGAAACTTCCGCTTCGTGTCGGTGATGTGCGCGCCCGACCCTGCCGCGATTCGTTCCGCCGCATGTAGCTGTTCTTTGCTCATGCCTCCATCATCCCACCACGGGAACGGTCACGGAACCCAAAACTGTCATGCGGAATGGATGACAGGTGTCATGGTGACGCCCGTCATCTCTCATCGATGACAGCTGCTACTGTTTTCCTCCCGGCCATTTGGCACATTCTTCTCTCACCGTCACGCGAGAGCGTGAGTGGCAGCTTGGAAAGCTGTACCGGTGAAATCAGGAGGCGAATCATGACGAGCATGAACCTTGAATTCTTTTTTGGCGCGCTGACCTTTGTGTGGACTGTGGGAGAAATCCTCCTTACCCTGGGGACAACAACGGGCTGGGGTCAGGGCAAGGTACTAGACCGCGGATCGCAGATCATTCTCTGGATGGTGTTTATTGCATCGTTCAGGATTGACCAGTGGATGCACACATTTCTGCCGGTTGACATGCCCGGCAGTTATAGCTGGCTGCGGCCGGTGGCTCTCTGCACTCTTGCCATCGGTTTAGGAGTTCGTGCAACAGCAATCGTTACGCTTGGCAGGGCCTTTAGCGCGAACGTAGCGATGCGTGCAGATCAGCAACTGGAGCGGAGCGGACTCTACAGCATCCTGCGTCATCCCTCGTATCTAGGCCTGGAATTGATTCTCCTGGCCTGCGCCCTTCACACGCGTACATGGGCCTGTTTTGCCGTCATCCTCATTCCACCCACTCTGGCTATCCTGTATCGCATTCATGTCGAGGAAGCTGCGCTCAGAGTGACGTTTGGAGTGGAGTACGAACGCTATAGCCGCAGCACAAAGCGGCTCATTCCGGGCATCTATTGAGTGCTATACGGGCGGCGTGGCCTCTACTACCGGCACACCCTTGGGTGGCGTGAATTGGAAGGAATCCGGTGGAATGGCTGCGTTCGGCTGCTGGGCGGCAAAACTGAACCGCGTTATAGCGCCATCGGTTTCGTCAATTTCGATTCCGGTGATGGCTCCGTCAGCCGTCACGCTCAGGCTCAGCCGACGGACGCGGTTCTCCTGTCCCTTGGGCTGACCGCTGAGAGTAAATGTGCCGTTCGCTGCCGGCGCGAGCGCGAGGTTGTTCAATTCCTTTTCAAGCTCGGTGTGGCCCAGCAGGAAGCGCAGCGGCGAGCGCAGGTCGTCCAGCTCCTTGGCCGGGGTGCGCTGCACCTGCGGGTCACCGGGGCTGTAGAACCATGCGTACTTGCCGTCGAGCACGAAGACCTTGCCCGAGGGAGACGTGTATTCCCACTTCATGCGGCCGGGCTTGCGCAGTAACAGCGTGCCGCTTTCGCTGCGGTTCATGCCCAGACCCTGGTACGACTCGGAAAATTCCGCCTTGAGCGAACGCAGCGCGTTGTAGTGATGGTCGACGCGCTCGGCGAGATCACGAACCGTAGGCTCGTGGACCGGCGGCGCGGGCGCCGTTGCGGCCAGGCAGACAGCAGGCAACAGTAGCGCGGCAGCCGTGAGCAGGCTGCCGCACCCGCGATGGAACCGGGCCCTCATTGCAGAGGCTGGCTGCAGTTGGTGCCGCCCGCAGGATCGAATTTAATTTCGCCAAATTGATCACTGCAGAAGCCGCGGTCGCCGGTCTTGCCCACAGTCTCAGGAACGGCTGTGACGGTGTACCCGGTGATGCGGTCCTGACCGCCGTTGCTCACTTTGGTGCAGTTCCCAATGGTGAAGATATAGCCGGACTTTATGCCGGAGGCAAGGTCCTGCGGGATGATCTGCGCACCGGTAGCCGAAGGCGCTCCGGATGCGGGGTCGCCGCCGAGAGCTTGCATGGTGCAGGCGAAGCCGGTGGTGGGGAATGTCGATTCGTACTGGAGCTGGGAGCTGCTGATCACCTTCATCGAATTGATGGCCGAGGTCTCGTTGGCCTTTTTCTTAAGGCTACCGATGGTCGGGATGGCCATGAGCATCAGGATCAGGATGATGGCGATGACGATCAGCAGTTCCATTAGCGTAAAGCCGTTGGAAACAACCGGCCGCTGCGCCCTGCGGCGAAAACAAGAGAGAGAAAGCGTACGATTCATTGGTGTTAGTGTGCCTCGTTCCAGCATTTCAGCGTGGATGCGTACGGGGCAGGACAGAAGCTCCCAGCCCATTCGACAAAATGCTATAACGTGAGGACGCAATTGGGGAAGGGAACGCTCGGAAAGGCAGGGACAAAGAAGGCAGGGAACAAGGGACCAAGGGAACGAGGGACCGAGGAGACAGGGACCAAGGAGCCTGGGAACGATGGAACGTCGGACCGTGGAGCGAGGGGGCAAGCGAGCTAAAGGGAAGAGAACTGGCAGTTCTGGTTTTCTCGTTCCCTCGTTCCCTTGTTCCCTCGTTCCCTTGGTCCCTTGGTCCCTGCTTTTCAGCATTCGAGCTGTGAGCGGTTCAGCTTCAGTTTGTCCAGCCGGCCTAGCAGGGTTATGGCGATGGCGTCGGGCACGAAGAGGCGCTGCGCCATCATCTGCACCTGCGCCGCCGTTACCTCGCCGATGCGGGCGATGATCTCGTCGACTGTGAAGAACTGGCGGAAGTACATTTCCTGCCGGGCCAGGTTAGCCATGCGGGAGTTCGAGCTTTCGAGGCCGAGCAGGATGTTGCCCTTCACCTGGTCCTTGGCGCGGGTCAGTTCCTCCTCGCTTAACAGCTCTTCCTTCAGCTTGCGGAACTCGTTGATGACCAGGTCGACCGTCTCCATCACCTTGCTGGCCGAGGTCCCGGCATAGACGCAGAGGGTTCCGGTGTCACGGTAGGGGCTCAAGTCAGAGTAGACCGAGTAGGCCATGCCGCGCTCTTCGCGGATGGTTTGAAACAGGCGCGAACTCATTCCGCCGCCCAGCACGGTATTGAGGATGAGTGTGGCGTAGCGGTTGTTATCGGTGATAGGCGGCGCAGGCACGCCGAGGCAGATCTGCACCTGCTCCAATGATTTTTTGTTGCGCAGCAGGATGCGCGCGCTGGGCAAGGGAGCGGAAAGCTCCACTGGCGTTTCGCCACCGGCGAGACCCGAAAACTTTTCCGCCACTGCCGCTGTGAACTGGTCGTGATCGAGGTTTCCGGCCGCAGAAAAGATAATGTTCCCCGCGTGGAAGCGGTCGTTGTGGTACGCGAAGAGCTGGCTCTGCGCGAGACGGCCGACGGTCTCAGTGGTGCCCAGGATGGGCTTGCCTAGCGGATGGTTCTTCCAGAAATTTTGCGTGAACAGCTCGTGCACCAGCACATCGGGGTTGTCTTCGTCGATCTTGATCTCTTCGAGAATGACGCCGCGTTCGCGCTCGATGTCGGGCGGAGCAAAGATTGGGTTCATCACCAGGTCGGTGAGAATGTCCATCGCAATGGGAACGTGGTCGGCGAGCGACTTGACGTTGAAGCAGATGGTCTCCTTGCTGGTGAAGGCGTCCAGGTTGCCGCCGATGGCGTCCATCTCGCGGGCAATGTGCTGCGCGGTGCGCGAGCGCGTGCCCTTGAAGACCATGTGCTCCACAAAATGCGAGATGCCGTTGATCTCAGCCGGTTCGCAGCGCGAACCAGATTTGATCCACACACCCATGGCGACAGAACGCAGATGCTCCATGCGCTCAGTCAGGACAATCAGACCGTTCGGCAATACAGTACGGCGAAGGTTGCGCTCGTTGTTCAAGGTCAAACCCGCTCTCAAGTTTGATTGTAGGGCAACAGGGCCGAAGGGACACGCTCGGAACAGCAAACCTGCAACTGACAAGGAATCAGTGGTTTAGCCTCGCTGGCTGACTTCGGAAATGCGGTGGTGAAATACTGGAAGCGTGATTGGGGACTTCAACCAGCTCGTTCCATTAGACGCCGACACCCCCTCGGATGGAGGCCTGAATTTTTTTGGAGAAAGTCGCAGCGAGCTGGCGC
>JASIJX010000149.1 GCA_030049955.1 Acidobacteriaceae bacterium | reverse complement strand
ATCGAAGATAACTCTCTTGTTCACTGGCGCTCTCAGATCGATGCGAAGAATCTCATCCATATCGAGCGCAACGTATTGATCACGCAGGATGTTTTAATCATTGACCACGATCACTCGTATGAAAACGTGTCAATCCCCGTTCAAGAACACGTGTATTCCCAGGGAGGAGCGATTCGCATTGGGGAGGGTTCATGGATTGGGCATGGCGCGGCCATCATCTGTTCAAAGGGCGAATTAGTTCTGGGTCGCCACTGTGTCGTGGCCGCAAACGCTGTTGTCACCAGAAGCGCCCCTCCCTTTTCGGTTTTGTCGGGGAATCCAGCGAGAATTGTGAAACAGTACGACCCATCAAGAAAGGCATGGGTTGTTGGTAGTGTGCGCGCTGGCGAATTGCAAAGCGTCGACTAAATCGACGGCCTGGTCGCGAACAGAACTCGCCGTTATGGATATAAAGCCTCTCATATCGGTCGTGATCCCTACGTACAATCGCGCCCACTCGACGATTGCCGCTGTGGAGAGCGTTTTGGCGCAGACGTATTGGCCACTGGAGATCGTTGTCGTCGACGACGGATCCACCGATGGCTCCGGTGATCGCGTCATGCAATCCCTCCATTCCTGTTTGAACGCCGATGCGGACATTGCTTTTCTTCGTCAGGAGAATCAGGGCCCGAGCCGTGCGCGGAATGCTGGTATTGCAAAGGCGCGGGGCAAGTACATTGCGTTTCTCGACTCCGATGATACTTGGGCCGCAGAAAAGCTTGAACTGCAGATCGATACACTGCGCCGGATTGGCAACTGCAGCGCCTGCTACACCGATACCCGGTGCATCGACCGCGGCAGCCGGGGCAATAGCGCCTTCCACCAGTTTGGGGCGCAGCCTGCGCAAAGCGTCGGCATTGAATACGACGCCGTCCGCCGGCTGGCCAGGTCGTTCTGCGGATTTTTCCTCTCGTCTCTGCTGGTGTCCACAGATCTGGTCCGCTGCGCAGGTGGCTTTGATCCGGAGGTTATCTTTGCCGAGGATCGCGATTTTTATTTTCGCCTGTCGCTGTTGACACCTCTGGCATACGTAAATCAACAGCTAGTCTCGGCTGACCGGAGGCCATCTCCGGTGGGCTCGTCATGCCGACCGTGGGATCAGGTGGAAGTGCGTTTGCGCGGCCATCAGCGCATGTACGAGAAATGGCTCCAACTGGGCAGTGCGCTGTCGCCTGAAATCCGCCGCATCGTTCTCGAAAACCTGATGGCGACTCACTGCCATTGGGCCAACTGGCATCTTGAAAACAGGCGTTACAGTCAGGCGCGTCGTGAAGTATCAAAGGCGATTCGATATAGCATTTCGCCGAAGATGACCGCGAAGTGGGTACTGACTTGGACGGCGCCCGCAGTAGCAGCAAGGGTCTCCGCCAAATCCGGACTCTACCTCTGACCTCGTAGTACCTCAAAATCTGTAATCTGACCGTAATCCTTTTTATTGAAACTGCGGGCGCTATTGCGGTTGACTTTGAACCGCATCGCCCATTCGTCCAAGTCAGTACACGTTGACAGGCGCGTGTATACTCTCGGCTTTTTCTTCTCAAGTTGTTTCCAAACCATGGCCCATTTTACGAGTTCGGCATCCTGCCGAGGGAGAGTCTTTGATGAACGATGCGATCACGTTTCCACGAAGCCTGCTGCGTCTCCTGCGTTGCATTTACGATGCAGATGAGCTCACCGTTGCCCGGGAAACCAGCGGCGACAGTTCGGGCATTCAAGACGGGACGCTGCGCTGTGTTCGGTGCTCCCGCGAGTATTTGGTCGAAGCCGGAATCGCTCGCATGCTGCCGACGGACCGAACTCAGGAAACCGATCACGAGATCGATTTGAAGGATCATGAATACGAGGAGATGCCAGACAGCTTCGTTCCTTCGGCCTCGGGATGGCGGTCGGATTACATGGATAAGATCGAAATCCCACCCCATCTTGGCAGCCTTGAGCCTCTGGCGGATTGTCGCGTCATGGAATTGGGCTGCGGCGATGGGCGGTTTACTTCGCTCATGGCACAAATGGGCGCGGTGGTCCTCGCAGTGGACTTCTCGCTGTGTGCGCTGCGCAAGGCGCAGCACCATCTCGCAAAGGGCGAGCCACCGACAACCTACCGGCTGGCCAAGCCACGCCACACCCACAACCTGACATCGCGCGTTGGCCTAGTTCAGGCAGATGCCAGCCACTTCCATCTTGCCCCGCGCAGCTTTCATCGTGCCCTGTCGGCCACTCCGCTGGACTCGCGCGACGAGCGCATGAAAATGTTCCGTGCCGTCGCTGAATCGCTTACTGATGACGGCCGCTATGTCGCCGGTGTCGAATATGACGACCTTTCCCGGAGAATCCTGGGGCTTCCCCTTGTTCGTCGCTATTCGCCAGGCGGGATTTTGATCGAACACCTTGACCAAGCAACAATTCGGCGCGAAATGGCGCCGTACTTCGGCCGCATGACCATGCGGCCCATCCGTGTTCGATTGCCACTGGCCAGTCTGCTCCCGATGAAAGCCAGGGTCGCGGCTGCCTTTGTTGCCAGCAGGATGCCGGTCGTCAAACATCTCGGGGAAATCCTACTCGTTTCGGCGGAGCATCCGCGCCGACTCCCGGAGGATGGCGCTCGGCGCCCGGATCGCTTTGCGGCGCGGACGCTGTACCGCCGCTATCGACAGTGGCGAGGAAAAGACACCATTTGGTCGCTGGGCGACGGACCCATCTAGCGCCGCCTGCTTTTCACGATGTTCCAGTGCGCCGGGCTGCGTCTTCGCCGAACGTACATTCCGTCTATGCGATCGGCTGGCGCTCTCCCATTCCGTTTCGGTGGCGATGCGTCTGCTCGTTCTGCTTCTGAAATCGACAAGACTTCAACCTCCACAGAAAGGACCCCTTATGAGCTCCACTTTACTGAATCCGCAGTCAGAAACATGCCCGGTTGATGCAGCTATTCAACAGCACGTGAATGCCGTCATCGACAAACTGATGGCTTCCCTGCCTGATCCGAAGACCCTTACGGCCGAAGAGCAACGCGGGATCATCGCCCGTTATTCCGCAGTACTCGAAGGAAACTTCATTTACTGGATGACGGCTACCCTTCTCGCGGTACAGTCCGAAGATGCCAAGCCGATCCTGCTCGAAAACCTGCACGAGGAAGTTCGCGATGCGCATCCCGCCATGCTGCGCAGGTTCGCTATCGCGGCGCATTCATTCCCGACGGATCGCGACGCACTGGCGGTTCATGAGGACCTGACGAACATGCGGCTGTTCTTGGGACGTCTTTCTTCGGTTCAGTCCCTGGTCACCATGGCCTTCTTTGAGGGCTTCATCCAGAAGTTCATGTCCTACCTGGGGAGCTTGGCCGCAGCACAGGGCTCCACGGAAATGGAATACACGGATGTCCACGGCGTGTGCGACATTGCCCATACTGCAGGCCTCTTTCAGGCTCTTGCGGCGGAGACGGCTGTGAATCCGCTCGAGCCTGGCAAGGATCTCTACGAAGGAGTTAATTTGCTGCGCCGGCTGATGGAGACTGTCATCTTCAATGGTTGAAGGGTGCAGGCGGCCTGATCAGGCCTGCTGCCCTGTCTGCATCGGGCTTGACGCGCTCGCGCGGCAGGCAACTGCCACCGCGCGACGCGAATCCGAGCCGGCACTGACCAGGTTGCGAAAGTGCATCGTCATTCAGAGTCCCTTCGCGTCGCAGGCTGCCCTGCGACGAACTCAGCGCTGTCGCATCTTCCTTTTAAACCAGCGGCACCAGGAAAGGGAGAGACACATGAAAAAGCTATTTCGAGGAGCGTGGCGTCGGTTCGAGGACCCACTGGCTCTCATTCCACGCTCCAGAAACAAGATATACAGCATCTGGCTGACTCTGACATATCCGTTTTTGGCCGTCGGGCAGAAGCTATCGGTTCATTATCCTTGTCATTTAAAGAGGCCGTTCGCAGGCAATATAAGACTTGGCGATTCTGTGATTATCGGAAAAGATACCCTTATTCACATCGTGGATGACAAGAACGACATCGCTAAATTGATAATTGGTGACCGGTGTACGATAGGCGCACGCGCGGTGATTTCTGCTAAGAATTCAATCATTATTGAATCGGATGTTATTACAGGCATGTCGGTTTTGATCCAAGATCACCAGCATGCGCACGAACGTACCGATCTTCCGATTCGCAATCAGGGTGTAACACCCGGAGGTCGAATCCGTATTGAGCAGGGTTGTTGGATCGGACAAGGTGCCGCAGTTCTCTGTAATCAGGGAGAACTGGTGATTGGTCAGAACAGCGTGATAGGCGCAAACAGTGTAGTCGCAAGAAGCTTGCCACCTCACTCTGTCATAATCGGAAATCCTGGTATCCCGGTGAAACATGTGGCCTATCCGAAAGACCGGGGAGATCAAAGAACGGCCGATGTGCAGGGGATTGTGTACTAATAAATGCAGTAACCGGCCGCAATCTCTCTTCTCCAGCGTCCCCTTTTGCTGACCACTCGCCAACGCCTGCGGCCAGATCGCAGAGAAGCTGACTTCCGCGAGGAGCGGTCGCGTAATTCCCAATTGTCCTGAGAGCTAACTACCCTATGATGGCAAATCTAAGAACCGAAATCGAAGCAGAATTTCAACGTGTGGCCGATGACCACGAAAAGCAGCTCGCGCCATTAACCGATGATCTCGAACTGCTGGATTCCGGCCTGGATTCCCTATGTTTCGCCGTGGTCGTGGTCCGACTAGAACAGACACTCGGTGTTGATCCCTTTAGTTCCTCGGAAGACGCTCTCTTCCCTTCAACCTTTGGCGAATTCGTGAACTTCTATGAGAATGCTTCCCAGTAAAGTACTTTCCCTCTGGAGTGCCGCGCACGAGCACGGCGACCTCTCCGGTTGTTTTGTTGCCGGCGCCTCGGCTCGGCTGTCGCTTGGCGAAATAGTCAACGGATCCATTCTCGACGGCCGCGGCGAAGAGCTGCGCGGCCGCTCGGTGCTGATCGCGACCAGAGATCAGTTCGCTGCGGCGATGGCGCTTATCGAGCTCGACGGCATCGCTCGGCGGATCGTGCTCTACCCCCAGGATCTGCCCTTCGAACTGCTTCCCGCAGTCATTGAAAAGGCTACTGTCGATGCGGTGGTCTCTGATCGCGGCAGCATAGGCCCGCAGATTCCGCACGTTCGGTACTTTCTTCCTTATGCTCGCGAGATCGTCCCGCAGCAGTGTGATCGCAGTGTTCAGATAGAGACCGAATGGATCCTGCTCACCTCCGGCACCCTCGGCGTCCCCAAGCTGGTTCTCCACACGCTCGCCAGTCTCACCGGAGCCATCGACCGCGCCCGTCCCGCTGCACCGAACGTCGTCTGGAGCACTTTCTACGATATTCGACGCTACGGTGGTCTGCAGATCTTCCTCCGCGCCATGCTCACCGGAAGCTCGCTGGTCCTGTCGAGCGCGTCAGAATCTGCAGCCGCGTTCCTCATCCGGGCTGGCGAGCTGGGCGTCACCCATATTTCCGGCACGCCGTCGCACTGGCGTCGCGCCCTCATGAGTTCGTCGGCGCAGCAGATCGCGCCGCGTTACGTCCGGCTCTCAGGCGAGATTGCAGACGACGCAGTGCTCGCGCAACTGCGCTCCAATTACCCGAACGCGAAGATCGTGCATGCCTTTGCCTCTACGGAGGCGGGCGTCGCATTCGAAGTGAAGGATGGACAGGCAGGCTTTCCGGTCGGCCTGCTCAAAAGCACACCGGGAGTGGAGATGAAAATCGAGCATCAAACCCTCCACATCCGTTCTGCGCGCACTGCCGCCTGCTACATGGGCGATCTTTCCCCCGCGCTGAAGAGCGCGGATGGCTTTGTCGACACCGGCGATCTCATCGAGCAGAAGGACGGCCGCTGCTATTTCGTCGGCCGCCGCGATGGCCTGATCAATGTCGGCGGCCTCAAAGTGCATCCGGAGGAGGTCGAGGCGGTGATCAATCGCCATCCGGATGTCTCCATGTCCCTTGTGAAAACGAAGAAGAATCCGGTCACCGGATCGGTGGTCGTGGCAGACGTCGTTCTTCGCGCCGATTCACCGTCAGCAGTTCGCGATCCGCGCGCCATTCGCAACGACATTCTGCTTTCGTGCCGCAGATCGCTTTCAGCCTACAAAATCCCTGCTACCATCAACTTCGTGCTAGACCTGGCCGTCGCGGAGTCCGGCAAAATGCAGCGCAGTCATGCCTAACATTCTCGTTACGGGTGGCAGCCGCGGCCTCGGCCTGGGCATTGCCCGCAGGCTGGCGGCAGCCGGGCATAGCGTGATTGCCCTCGCTCGCAAGCCCAGTGAGGAACTGACGGACGCCATCGTCGCAGCAGACGCCGCGAAAGCGGGCTCTCTCCGCTTCATCCCTTTCGACCTGGGTGATCTCGAAGCCATTCCGAAACTGGTCCGCTCCCTGCGTAAGGACTTTGGCCCCATCCACGGACTCGTCAATAACGCAGGCATCAGTTTCGAGGCGGCACTGGCCGTGATGCCCACATCGCAGATCAACCAGCTTGTGCGCATCAACACCGTGTCTCCCATCGTGCTCACCAAACATGTGGTTCGCTCCATGATGGCCGACGGCGGCGGTCGCATCGTCAACATCTCCTCGGTAACCGCGTTCACCGGGTTCAGCGGGCTATCCGTCTACAGCGCCACGAAAGCTTCGTTGCTGGGATTTTCGCGCTCTCTGGCGCGGGAAACGGGACGCATGGGGATCACCATCAATTGCGTCGCTCCAGGCTTCGTGGAAACCGACATGACCAGCGGCCTCAGCGACGAGCGGCGCGAGCAGATTGTGCGGCGCAGCGCTCTGCGCCGCTTTGCTGGCGTCGACGACGTGGCAGATGCAGTGGAATTTCTTGTCAGCGATAGGGCAAAAAACATCACCGGAACGGTGCTGACTGTCGATGCCGGAGGCACAGCTTGAGCCTGACCGCAACCATTCCCTCTACCCGCGAATCCTCTGCAGCCAAAGACTGGCTGCGCGCTCTGCAGCTCACCACCCCGATTCCCGAGAACCCGCGACGACTTCTCGGCACCGCCATTGCGGAAATCGCTCGGTGGGCCGGCGATGCCCCGGCGCTCTTGTCCGACGAGGAGAGCTTCACCTATGAGCAGCTGATCCGCAGATCGAATCAATACGCTCGCTGGTCGCTGCGCCAGAACCTCCGCAAGGGAGATGTTGTTGCCCTGCTCATGGTCAACCGGCCGGAATACTTCGCGTTCTGGCTCGGGCTCACCAGTGTTGGCTGTGTGGTGGCCCTGCTCAACACGAATCTTGTTGGAGAGTCGCTCGCGCACTGCATCAGTGTCGTGAAGCCGCGCCATCTCATCGTGGATGCTGAGTTGGCCGATACCCTCTACTCAGCTTTGACCGGACTCGAATCGACGCCTGTCCTTTGGATCCATGGCACAGACGATGCCCGCTTCCTCCGTTTGGATCACGAAGTGCTGCAGGAGTCCGGGGAGCTTCTCGCGCCTGTCGAGCAGCCGCCGGTCACCATTGAAGACCGCGCGCTCTACATCTTCACTTCCGGCACCACCGGGATGCCGAAAGCCGCGTCGCTGAGTCATGCGCGCATTCTGCAATGGACGTATTGGTTCGCCGGGCTGATGAATGTCGGCCCCTCCGATCGACTCTACTGCTACCTGCCGATGTATCACGGCATCGGCGGCGTACTGGTCCCGGGTATGGCGCTGGTTGCAGGTAGCAGCGTCGTCATCCGCAAAAGCTTTTCGGCGACCCGCTTTTGGAGCGATATCGTTCGCTGGGACTGCACCGTCTTCCAGTACATCGGGGAGATCTGCCGCTACTTGCTCCACGCCGGCGATCCAGCAGATGTGCCCAGCCATCGTATTCGCCTGGCATGCGGCAACGGCCTGCAATCTGATGTCTGGGAGAAGTTCGCCGAGCGCTTCCGCATTCCCCGCATCCTTGAGTTCTATGCCTCCACCGAGGGTGGTGTTTCTCTCTTCAATGTCGAGGGCGAGCAAGGCGCAATCGGCCGGGTACCTCCCTATTTGCGCCATCGGTTTTCGCCAGCTCTGATTCGCCTCGAGTCGCACGGTACCGAGCCGCTGCGCGACGAGAACGGCTTCTGTCTGCGTTCTGGCCCGAACGAACCCGGCGAGGCTCTCGGCAAGCTCGTCAGCGACCCGCAGGGCATTGGCAGCCACTTCGAGGGATACACCGATCCTGCGGCTTCCGAGCGGAAGATCCTCCGCAATGTCTTCGCTCCGCAGGATGCTTGGATTCGTACCGGGGATCTGATGCGCCAGGACGAGCGCGGTTTTTTCTACTTCGTCGACCGAATTGGCGACACCTATCGGTGGAAGGGCGAAAACGTCGCCACCACCGAAGTGTCCGCCGCCGTCTGCGAGTTCCCTGGCGTCCGGCATGCCGCTGTTTACGGTGTCCGAGTTCCAGGGCTGGAGGGCCGCGCCGGCATGGCCGCGATGGTCATGGATCGCCCCCTCGACCTCCTCGCGTTTCGCGCGCACCTGAGCAGCCGCCTCCCCTCGTACGCGCGTCCTGTATTCCTCCGGATTAGCGAAAGCCTCGAGGTCACAGGCACCTTCAAGTACTCGAAATCAGAGCTCGCGCGCGAGGGCTTCAATCCCATGTCCACCTCGGATGTCATCTGCTTCGACGATCCGGAACTGGGATCGTTTCGGCGCCTGGACAAGGCATTGTACGACCGCATTCAGCGAGGAGAGTTTCGGCTGTAAACCGGGCCTTCCGTACGATGCCGCACAGACTGCGCACCTTCTGCTGTCTGTGATTCTGTTGTCCGGAATCTCTGTAGCAAAGTCCACAAGATGCTCGAAAAACAGAACGCCCATGGTTATTAACGAAATCCGAAGCGAATTCGCGAAGTTACAGCGCCGTATTCGGGGTGGTCCGATTTATCCCCATGTTACGCGGGAAGAGATTCGTGGCCATCTCCTCTCGCACTACGACTTCAGCACGCCGCTCGATATCGAGGATGTTGTCGCTGACGTTGAGGAGATGCTGCGCTCCTGGCAGGTGCAGGTCACGCATCCCCACTACCTCGGCCTCTTCAATCCTGGTGTCACCCTCGCCTCAGTGGTCGCGGACACGCTGGTCGGGATGTACAACCCACAGCTCGCCAGCTGGCGCACATCTCCGGCCGCGAATGAGATCGAACGCTACACCCTCGACTGGTTCGCCGAGCGATTCGGGCTTCCTGGGAACACGCGTGCGCTGTTCACTACCGGTGGCGCCGAAGCGAACCTTACTGCGGTCATCGTCGCCCTCACCCGAGCTTTCCCGGAATACGGCAACCGCGGCCTCCACGCTCTTGGCGTGACGCCCGCAATTTATCTCACGGCGGAATCGCATCATTCCTTCCGCAAGATAGCGCACATGACCGGCTTGGGCCGGAATGCTCTGCGCCTGGTGCCGGCGGACAGCCAGCACCGAATGAATCCCGTCGCGCTGGCTACGGCCGTTGAAGAGGATCGCCGCAACGGCTTCTTCCCTCTCATGGTGATCGGTACTTGCGGCACCACCACCTCCGGCGCGATCGATCCTCTTCCCGAGCTGGGACAGTTCTGCCGCGAAGCCGGGCTATGGTTCCACGTCGATGCCGCCTGGGGCGGAGCAGCGATCATCTCGCCCTCTCTCCGTCATCATCTTGCCGGCATCGAAACTGCGGATTCCATCACCTGCGACGCCCACAAATGGCTCTCGATTTCGATGGGCTGCGGGATGTTCTTCTGTCGTCATCCGGAGAGCGTCTCGGAGGCATTTCGCGCGGACACCACCTACATGCCGGGTAAGCCGTCTGACTCTGCCTTCGATCCATACACGGAATCCGTTCAGTGGTCACGCCGCTTCATCGGCCTTCGGCTGTTCCTCAGCCTTGCCGAGCACGGAGCATCCGGACATGCGGAAATGATCGACCGCCAGACTCGCATCGGATGCCTGCTGAGGGACTCCCTGTCCGCAACCGGCTGGCGGATCGTCAACCACACTCCGTTCCCGGTTGTCTGCTTTACGCGCGACGGCCTCGATATCCCCACCTTCCTGGAAGCCCTGCGCGAGCGCCAGATTGCGTGGATGTCGGAAGCTCAGCTCGCCGGCTCCCCCGTTTTACGCGCGTGCATCACCGGTTTCCGCACCACGGATCGCGATATCCGCTGGATCGTTGACCAGATGAATCGCTTGGTGTCCCGCGATGAAGTCTGCGTTGCTGCCAGCGCTGCTTCCTGATCCGCCGATGGCCACACTTCTGCCCGCTTTTTCGCGCGGAGTTTTTGCTCCGGCGCAACGAACCATGCTCCCGATGAAAAGAGAAACGATCGCGATTCACGCCGGCTACGACGTCGACCCTACTACGAAGTCCGTCGCCGTGCCGATCTATCAGACCGTCGCCTACGCCTTCGACAGCGCCGACCATGCGGCTGCGCTCTTCAATCTCGAAGCGGAAGGCTATCGGTACACCCGCATCGCCAATCCGACCACGGACGTGCTGGAGCGCCGCGTTGCTGCTCTCGAAGGCGGGGTGGGAGCTCTGTGCGTGGGCAGCGGCCAGGCCGCCGTCGCCTATGCCGTGCAGAACGTCACTGAGCTCGATTGCAACATCATCTCGGTCCCCCAGCTCTACGGAACCACCTACACGCTCTTTGCGCACCTCCTGCCGCGCCAGGGCGTGGAGGTTCGATTTGCTGAATCGGATCACGCGGAGGCAATCGAACGACTGCTCGACGCCAAAACGCGCGCCATTTTCTGTGAAAGCGTGGGTAATCCCGCCGGTAACATCTGCGACATTGAGCAGCTTGCCCGCGTCGCCCACAGGCATGGCGTGCCGCTGATTGTCGACAACACCGTTGCCACCCCTGTTTTGCTGCGGCCCATCGAATACGGCGCCGACGTCGTCGTCCATTCGCTCACGAAATTCATGGGCGGGCACGGAACCACTCTGGGAGGCGCCATCGTCGACGGCGGCAACTTCCCCTGGCAGCAGCACGCTTCCACCTTTCCGATGTTCTGCGAACCCGACGCGTCCTATCACGGCCTGATTTACACCGAACACTACGGCCGGGCCGCGTTCCTCGGGCGCTGCCGCAGCGTTTATCAGCGCACCACGGGCGCCGTGCTAGCGCCCCTCAGCGCGTTTCTCCTGCTGCAGGGAATTGAAACCGTTCCCCTCCGCGTCGAGCGGCACGTGCGTAATGCGAAATGCGTGGCCGAGTTCCTGCGAGCCCATCCGAAAGTGGAGCGTGTCAACTACGCCGGTTTTCCGGAGAATCCGTATCATGCCCTTGCGCAGAAATATCTCGGCGGCCAAGCCTGCTCACTCATGACCTTCGAAATCCGGGGCGGCTTCCGGGCTGCGATCGGCTTCTACGATGCGCTGCAGCTGGTCACGCGCCTCGTGAATCTCGGCGACGCGAAGTCCCTGGCGTGCCATCCGGCTTCCACCACGCACCGGCAGATGTCGCCGGAGGAGCAACTCCGTGCCGGTATCACACCTGGCATGATCCGCCTCAGTATCGGTATCGAACACATCGACGACATCCTCGCGGACCTAGATCAGGCGCTCGGCGCCGCGAGCAGATAGGCTCGTACCCCCGCCGTCGCTGCACCCTCTCTCCCCGGAGACCTTAAATGACCGTCTCTCTGAACTTGATTTCGTCGACAGACAACCCGCAGTCGTGTACCTACAAGCTCTGCGCCAACCCCCGGGCTGACTGTCTCGACCGAGCATCCCGGCAGCTCACCATCGGCCTCATCAACAATATGGCCGATGCCTCCCTCGAAGCTACCGAACGCCAGTTCGCGTCCTTGCTCGAATCCGCTTCCAGCGGTTTCTCCATTCGCATGCTCCTGTATTCACTTCCCGGCATCCAGCGCGGCGAGTCAGCAGCGAACCACATCGCAAAGCACTATCTGAATATTGACCAGCTCCTGGATACGCAGCTCGACGGACTCATCGTGACCGGGCGCGAGCCGCTCACGGCCAATCTTGCCGATGAGCCGTATTGGAATAGCTTTACCCGCGTTCTCGAATGGGCGCACTCCAACACCTTTTCGGCCATCTGGTCCTGTTTGGCCGCGCACGCTGCAGTCCTTCATATGGATGGCATTGGCCGCGTAAAGAACCATCGTAAGCGCAGCGGCATCTTTCCATGTGCGCGAGTGCATGACCACCCGCTCACCGCCGGTGCTCCGTCGCGCTTCTGCCTGCCTCACTCGCGATGGAACGGGGTTGCCGAGGAAGACCTTTTGCGCAGCGGCTACAGTGTGCTCACGCGCGCCGCCGGCGCGGGCGTGGACACGTTTCTCAAGCAAAATGCGAGCCTGTTTGTCTTCTTCCAGGGTCACCCCGAGTACGAATCCCATACTCTGCTCCTCGAATATCGCAGGGATGTCGCGCGCTATCTGCGCGGCGAGGCCGCATCGTATCCGTCGGTCCCCCGCGGCTACTTCGATCGAAGCACAACCGACGCCCTCACGAACCTCGCTCGCGAAGCGCGGCTCTTTCCCCGCGAAGAGCTTTCCGCTAAGGTCGCCTCAGTTCTCGACCGAGCTGCAGTCGTTGACTCATGGCGCTCCACGGCGGTCTGCATCTACAGAAACTGGCTGCAGTATCTCTGCGCTCAGAAACGGCGGCGACTGCAGGACAGCGTGTCTCGTACGCCTGCGCCCCGCTCCGATGCCACGACGACGATGGCTGCGCGCCCCCTTTCGCCGTCACTGGATATGCTGTAATGGTCCTGGAATTGCAATCGGCAACCGCTAATCGCAAGGCGTCGAACAGTCCGTTCGGTTTCGTATCCGCAATATTCGCAATCAATAGCCGCAATCTCTCATGAAACTGCTCGAAGCCCTCAAAACGTTGAAGTCGATGCAGGGCCAGGAGGGACCATCCCTGTCCTGCGCCCTCGTCACCGGGTTCACGCCACTGCACTTGAAGACCTTTCTCACGGCGGAGCTTGCCCTCCGGCTTCCCGGCCGGACAATTGCCATCGAGCAAGGCCTCTATGGAGATCTCGCCGGCAACCTCCGGCGGCTGCCGGAGACCAGCGCCGAATTCGGCGTCGTGGTCGTGGAATGGTCCGATCTCGACCCCCGTCTCGGCGTTCGCAGCACCGCGCGCTGGAGCAGTTCCGAGCTAACTGACATTCTGGCCACCGCGCAGGCGCACGCGGACCAGATCCTTCATGCCGTCGAAGCCGTCTCTCCCCTCGCCCTGTCGATCTGCCTCCCAACACTGCCGCTGCTTCCTCTCGGGTTCACGGCAGGCTGGCAGTCAAGTTCCTTCGAACTCGACCTGCGTGGCGTCGTGCACTCGCTTGCTTCCTTGCTCACCCGCGTTCCTCATGTTCGGCTGCTCCGCGCACAACAGCTCGATCTCCAGTCGCCTCCCGCGGAGCGCTTCGATGTCGTTGCGGAAATGCAGACCGGCTTCCCCTACCGCATGGCCCACGCTTCCGCTCTCGCTGCCCTGCTTGCCCCGCTGGCTCTGCGCTCGTCGCCGAAAAAGGGCCTCATCACCGATCTCGATGACACTCTGTGGAAGGGCATCCTTGGCGAAGACGGTGTCGACGGCGTCTCCTGGGATCTGGAGCGCCACAGTCAGATCCATGCCTTCTATCAGCGATTCCTCGGCTCGCTTGCGAATGCAGGTATCCTCCTTGCTGTAGCCAGCAAAAACGATCCTGCTCTCGTTGAGGAAGCCTTCGCACGCACCGATCTGGCCGTCGCTCCCACTGCCCTCTTTCCCGTGGAAGCCCACTGGAAGCCGAAGTCCGAGTCCGTCGCCCGCATTCTCAAAACGTGGAATATCGGAGCCGACGCAGTGGTCTTCGTAGATGACAGCCCTATGGAACTGGCTGAGGTCCAGGCGGCGCATCCCGGCATCGAGTGCCTGCGGTTCCCTGCCGGCGATAACATCGCTGTTTATACCCTCATCGAGCAGTTGCGCGACGTATTTGGCAAGAGCGTCATCGCCGAAGAGGATACCCTTCGCATCGAGAGCATCCGCCGCGCGCATTCCGATGGAGCCGCGACCACCTTCACTGCCGGCACGGATTTTCTCGATCAGGCCGAAGCCGAAGTCACTTTCAACTTCACGCGGACGCCTCCCGACCCGCGTGCGCTGGAACTGGTAAACAAAACGAATCAATTCAACCTCAACGGCGTCCGGCACACTGAAGCATCCTGGCACAGGCTGCTCTCCGACCCCGATGCCTTCCTGATGCTCGCCTCCTATCGCGATAAATTTGGCCCTCTCGGTAAAATCGCTGTGCTGGCCGGCTCGGTCCGCGGCAGCAGGCTCTCTGTCAGCACATGGGTCATGAGTTGCCGCGCCTTCTCCCGCCGTATCGAACACCGCTGCCTCGCGGAACTACTGGGCCGCTTCGATCCCGCTGCTGTGGTGTTCGACTATCAGCAGACCGAGAGAAATGGCCCACTGCGCGACTTCCTTGGCGAGATACTCGGTGCGCCTCCCGCACTAGGTTGCAATGTTTCCCGGCAAATGCTCGAAGCTCGTTTGGACGCTGTTCTCAAAACTCCGGAGATGATTCATGGATAATACGCAGGCCCGGCTCACTAGTTGTTTTTTGGCTGTCTTCCCTGAACTGACCAGCGATCAGGTCGCTTCCGCGACTTCCGCGACCGTGCACAGCTGGGATTCTGTTGCCGGCGTCACATTGCTTGCCGTCGTCGAAGAGGAATTCGGCATTCCGCTAGAAATCGACGACCTTTCCCGCCTTAGTTCTTTTCAGGGCTTTTTGACTTGTCTCGAAGCCAACGTCCATGCTTCAACTGGCGACTAATGATCGCCATTCCCTCTACCTCTCAGTCGGACGTTGCTTCGTCCCGTCCGATTGTCGTTCATGCAGAGCAAGTCCGAGTTCTTTCCATCTGCTGATACCGTTGCATCGTAGTAAAGCTCCAGGACCTCCTGATGTGCGGCATAGACGGACTGTCCAGATTGAATCGAGGTCCACTCGATCCGCCTTCGCTCACCAGCCTAGTCTTGCTCCTACAACAGCTATCCACACTCACCGAAGCGGAAATCTGACTTCTCTTCCGCCAGAGGCGGGATTACATTCACATCAATTGAATCTATTCAGAGAACAAATTCACCTATGCCACTAGAACTGGACAGTAGCCATCTTGGCGGGGCCGTCGTGGTCCTGATTCCCAGAGTGCTCGGCGACAGCCGCGGATTTTTTATGGAGACCTATCGCTCTGACAATTTCCGCGACCTGGGCCTTCCCACAGAGTGGGTTCAGGACAATCATTCGCGCTCCTCGAAAGGCGTTCTTCGTGGTCTTCACTTTCAGTGGGAACCGCCAATGAGCAAACTGATGCGTGTCACTCGCGGCACCGCGTTTTTGGTCGCAGTGGATATCCGGAAAGGCTCCCCTACTCTGGGTCAGTGGCTGGGACTTGAAGTAAGTGCCGACAACAAGAAGCAGGTCTATGCACCCTACGGATTTGCGCGAGGCTTCTGTGCTCTGACGGATGAGTGCGAGGTCCAGTACAAGTGCACGGGATTGTACAACTCACGTGGTGAATCCGGTGTCCTCTATAAGGACCCGGAAATCGGGGTCGAGTGGCCCCTCAAAGATGTCCTGATATCCGAGAAGGACGCGAACGCACAGACGCTGGCGCAGTGGCTGAGTTCGCCACTCTCCTCGCACATTACTTACCACCCGTAATTGAAATCGATTGCCCTTGGAGGCGAAAGGAAATCTATATGCGCATTTTGATCGCAGGCGGCGCCGGCTATGTTGGGTCTGTTTTGATTCCAAAGCTGCTGGAGCGAGGTTATGAAATCAGCGTGGTCGATCTGTTTTGGTTCGGCAACCATCTGCCGGCGACTGTGAACATCATCCACAAAGACATTTTTGAGCTCCAGGTTTCAGATCTGGCCGACTTTGATCAGGTCATCTTTCTGGCCGGTCTTTCGAATGATCCCATGGCCGACTTTTCGCCCAGCAAGAACTTCGTATTCAATGCATCGGCGCCAGCATATCTTGCCTACATTGCGAAAAAAGCTGGAGTCAGACGGTATGTCTATGCCAGTTCGTGCTCCGTGTACGGTTACACGGAAGATGAGTTGTTCGATGAAGATCAGCCTGTAAATTCAGCATATCCTTACGGAATCTCTAAACTGCAGGGCGAGCGCGCCGTGATGCAGATGGTGACGAGGGACTTCTCGGTGATTTCGTTGCGCAAGGGTACGGTTTCCGGGTACAGTCCACGCATGCGCTTCGATCTGCTCGTCAACACAATGTTCAAGTGTGCCATGCAGGTCGGAGTCATCCGCGTGAATAATCCCGCGATTTGGCGGCCATTCCTCAGCATAGAAGACGCCGCAATGGCTTACACTCGCGCCGTGGAGGCCAATGAGTCGCTGAGTGGAATATTCAATATCGCGTCTGGCAATCACACAGTGGGTGAGGTCGCCGATTTGGTGAAGCTCGCGATCGAAGAGGAGCTTGGCCGGAAGGTCGGCCTGGAGATTCAACACGTCAAGGACCTGCGGAATTACAAGGTCTCGATCGAACGCGCCAAGACCGTGCTGAGCTTCCACCCGCATCACAGTGTCCGGTCGATCGTGAGAAATCTCATCGACAATATGGATAATTGCAGCGACTGGGATAACCCGGACTACTACAATATCCAGGTTTTCAAGCGTCTTGAGACGAAAAGTCCTGCCGCAGCAGCGGTCACTGACATGCCCGTTGGAGTTCGTGCGTGAAAGTCGCCGTCATCGGAGCCAATGGGCAACTGGGCAGCGACGTTTGCCTGGCATTCCAGAGAAACGGCGATGAAGTTGCGCCGCTGACCCACGCCCAGCTCGAACTATCGTCCGCACCGTCCGTCGACGCAACCCTGACAGCAGCAAATCCCGGATTCATCGTCAATACAGCTGCCATGCACCACGTTGACAAGTGTCAGGGCGATCCGGGAAGCGCTCTCCAGATCAATGCAATTGGAGCCCGGAATGTGGCGGAGTGGGCAAGGCGGGCCGGAGTGCCGGTCGTATACATCAGCACAGATTACGTTTTCGACGGAAAGAAGTCGTCGCCTTATCTCGAAACGGATACAGCAAGTCCCCTTAACGCGTACGGAATTTCCAAGCTGGCCGGCGAGCACTTCACAGCTGCAACTGCGGAACGACATTTTATTGTCCGTGTGTCTGCCATCTATGGACATCATCCCTGCCGAGCCAAAGGTGGACTGAATTTCGTTGAACTGATGCTGAAGCTTGCTCGCGAACGCGATGAAGTACGTGTGGTAGGCGAGGAATTTATTTCTCCCACGCCTACCGTACAAATTGCTGCCCAGTTGGTAGCTCTCAGTCGGTCAAACCGCTACGGGTTGTACCATGCGACGGCGGAAGGCAGCTGCTCGTGGTACGAATTCGCGCGTGAAATTTTCGATGCAACGGGTACCAAAGTGCGCCTCGAAATGGCGAGCGCTTCGGAATTTCCCGCAAAGGTGCCACGACCGAGCTATTCTGTTCTGGAAAATGGCGCGCTGAAGACCGCCCAGTTGAATGCTTACACTCACTGGCGTGATGGGTTGCATCAATATCTCGCTGAGCGCGACAGGCGACCGGTGGGTCTGGGACTCGCGGTCTAAATAGTTATGTCAGATCGTCAGTGTGACACAGCCATTATTGGTGCAGGGATCATCGGATTAGCGGTTGGGATGCAGCTGATCCGCCAGGACCCCAACCTCAATATTCTTGTTCTCGAAAAGGAGCCAGAGCTCGCGACGCACCAGACGGGCCGCAACAGCGGAGTGATCCACTCAGGGCTTTATTACAAGCCCGGCTCACTGAAGGCCCGCCTTTGCGTTGAGGGCTCTATGGCGATGGTGCGGTTTTGCCGTGATTTTGGAATCCCACATGAAATCTGTGGTAAGGTCATCGTGGCTACGAGCCAAAGTGAGATTCCAGCTCTGGAAGAGCTGCTCCGCCGCGGTCGCGCTAACGGTGTCGCCGATCTTCGCGAGTTGAGCGCCGAAGAAATTCGCGAAATTGAGCCAAACGCGGCAGGCATTCGTGGCATTCATGTACCTGGAACCGGAATCACCGACTTCAGGATGGTCGCGCAAAAGTATGCGGAGGTGATCCGGAGCGCCGGCGGCGACGTGCTGACCAACGCCGAGGTCAGGGGGATCGTATCCAAATCGAATGAAGTCGCGCTTGAGACGACTTCGGGCGTAATTCATGCACGATTCGTCGTGAACTGCGCTGGCCTGCAGAGCGATCGCATTGCCGAATTGGCGGGAGCCAGTCTGGGACTCACCATAGTTCCGTTCCGCGGGGAATATTACGAGATCGTTCCGGAGAAACACCATCTCATTCGCGGCTTGATCTACCCCGTGCCTGATCCGCGATATCCGTTCCTTGGAGTCCACTTCACGAAGCGTATCCACGGAGGAGTCGAGGCTGGCCCTAACGCCGTGCTGGCATTCCAGCGAGAAGGTTACACGCGGACTTCCTTCGATCTCGCGGATACGGCATCCATGGCTACCTTCGGGGGATTTTGGAAGATGGCCACAAGATACTGGAGGATGGGCCTCGGAGAGTTCCATCGTTCCCTGAGCAAGCGTGCCTTCACCGTCGCCCTGCAGAAGCTCATGCCAGCACTCACGGAAAATGATATTCAGCCTGGTGGTTCGGGCGTGCGCGCACAGGCTCTGGATCAATCCGGAAGGCTGCTTGACGATTTCTACTTTGCGCAGCAAAACCGTATTCTCCATGTTTGCAATGTGCCGTCGCCTGCAGCGACAGCATCCTTACTGATTGGTCGAGAGATAGTGACGCGCCTGAATCAAACCGGTTGGAATTTGAGACGCCCCACAAACTTCGCAACTGTTGCTTCCCACACGGCTTAGATCTTGCGACGACAGGATTGATAAGCGCTCTTAGACACTAATCGGCTGCAGTTAGGATGTCTCTTTCTGCTCCCTCAGATAATTATTAATCGATTGAGATTGAAGTCAGGCGGATAAGGATCGATGTGCGGAATTGGCGGGATATTACGATTTGATGGTGGACTCGTCGATCGCGAACTGCCTTGCAGAATGATCTCTGCCCTTCTGCATCGCGGCCCCGATGCCAACGCGGTCTATCTTGCGGGCCCGCTGGCCCTCGCCCACTCCCGTCTCAGCATCATCGACCTCCAGGGCGGTAGCCAGCCCATGGCGACCATCGACGGTCGTTTCCAGATCACATTCAACGGCGAGATCTTCAACTACATCGAGCTGCGCGAGGAGCTTCTCGCCAAAGGCCACAAGTTCGCAACTCGGTCTGACACCGAAGTCATTCTGAATGCTTACCGCGAGTATGGTGACGACTGCGTCCACCGCTTCAACGGCCAATGGGCTTTTGCCATTTGGGATGCCGATTCGCGCAGCCTCTTTCTTTCTCGCGATCGCGCCGGAATTCGCCCCCTCTACTACACGCGTACCGCCACGGCCTTCCTGTTCGCCTCCGAAATCAAGGCTGTGCTCGCCTCGGGCGAAGTCTCCGCCGAGCTCGATCTTCAGGGGTTGGATCAGATCTTCACCTTCTGGGTTACCCTTGCACCCAGAACGGCCTTCCGAAACATCATGCAGCTTCCGCCGGGCTGCTCCATGTTCGTGCAGAACGGGGAGATCCGCGTTCATCGTTACTGGTCGCTCTCGTACGCGGAATCAGAAGAGCTTAGCGCAGCGAGCGAAGATCGCCTGGCCCAGGACTTGTTAGGCCTGCTGGAAGACGCTACCCGCATTCGCCTGCGTTCCGATGTTCCCGTCGGCGCCTACCTGAGCGGCGGCATCGACTCCACCGTCACCACGGCGCTTGCCAAAGGCATTGTCCAGGATCGCCTTCGCAGTTTTTCCATCACCTTTGAAGACGCGGAATTCGACGAGAAACGCTATCAGGACGAAGCCAGCGCCTTTCTCGGCACGCAGCACTCGAATCTCTGCTGCTCCAGCTCGGATATCGCTCGTGTCTTTCCTGAAGTCATCCGGCATACAGAGCAGCCGGTCATTCGTACCGCGCCCGCGCCCATGTTTCTCTTGTCCCGGCTCGTTCGCGACAGCGGCTACAAAGTGGTGCTCACCGGGGAAGGGGCCGATGAAACGCTGGGCGGCTATGACATCTTCAAGGAAGCGAAAATTCGGCACTTCTGGGCGCGAAACCCCGAGTCTTCCTGGAGGCCGTTACTGCTCCGGCGCCTCTATCCTTATATGGATAGCATCCAGCGTCAGCCCGCGGCCTACCTCCGGCACTTTTTCCGCGTGACCCCTGAGGATGTTGCCAGTCCTTTTTTTTCACACCTTCCTCGCTGGGATCTGACCGCGAAACTGAAGTTGCTCCTTTCTGAGGACGCTCGGGCCGCAATGACTGCCTTCGATCCTCTGGCCGAGATCGAGCAGGCGTTGCCCTCCGACTACTGGCGGTGGACATACTTCGCGCGGGCTGAGTACCTGGAAGCCGCATACCTGATGCCGGGTTATATCCTCTCCTCGCAGGGCGACCGCATGGCCATGTCTCACTCGGTTGAGGGACGCTATCCGTTTCTCGATTATCGCGTGATGCAGTTCGCAGCCCGCCTGCCGGCAAAGGTCAAAATGAAGGCACTTGACCAGAAACATCTGCTGAAGAAGGCCACTCGCGGGCTCATTCCTGACTCTATCCTGCGCCGACCCAAACAACCCTATCGTGCCCCCGACGGCAAGTGCTTCTTTGGCGTGGCCGAGGCGGATTTTGCGCAGGATCTGCTGTCGCCTGAAGCGATTCGCCGCAGCGGCTTATTTGATCCCCACGCCGTTAGTATGCTAGTCGCCAAATTCCAAAACAACCGGACCACCGGCGTAAAGGACAATATGGCCCTGACGGCGGTACTCTCCACACAGCTCCTAGTTCATCACTTCATTCGAAGCTGACTAAGTGACCATATGCTTCGATCTTCCGGAGTCGCGGCGTACCTTGGGGCCGGCGGGTATCTTCGTGGAGCGCGACGGTGCCACCCTTTTCGGGGACGCGATTCTCATGGTTCTGGATGATCCCGATCGCAGGCGCGAACTCGACCAGATCGCTGTGGCTCGCCTGCGCAGTTCTTTCCATTGGGGGTTATCCGCAGAGTGCTGCTCGACGCCTATCAGACGGTCATCAGGGATGGATCATCCCTCCATGCCGGCGACGCCAGAATAGCTACGCAATTTGCAGGCGAAGCGGAATGAGCCAGTAGCGTTCTTCATCCGCCGCAAATGAAGCTCTGTCACCTAATTAATTGGGATGACGCGCCGAATCGTTCTGTGATGCGGCTTGGCGCGCAGCAAAAAAAGAGAAGTCCAGCCAACCTGGTCGCAGGATCAGCGATAGAGTCAACAATACAATCCATGTCAAGCTACCCCGCGAAAGGATACGGTTCATGCAATCCATCGATGTAGAACAAGAAATTCGCAGCTTCGTGATCGATAACTTCCTGTACGGTCAGCCTCTTAATCTGCTACCCGGTGATTCGCTTCTCGAGAAAGGGATCATTGACTCTACCGGGATCCTGGAACTGGTTACGTTCCTGGAAGCACAGTACGCCATCACCGTTGAGGACGACGAAGTGATTCCGGATAACCTAGACTCTCTGCAGAACCTCACTGCATTTGTCACAAGGAAGCTTAACGGTACGGTATAGAGGCCCATATGCAGGTAGAACAGTTCCTCGAAAACAGTGTGTTCCGATTTCCCGATAAGGTCGCTCTCGTTTGCGGCAGTGAGCGGCTTACCTATGCGGAGATCGATCGTCGTGCAAATCGGCTCGCGCACGCTCTTCAGGACGCCGGCGTTCGGCGGGGCGACCGCGTTGTCGTTTTTCTGCCCAACTCAGTGGAGGCGGCTCTCTCCATCTTTGCCATCCTCAAGGCCGGCGCCGTCTTTGTCGTTCTCAATGTCACGACAAAGACGGATAAGCTCATCTACATCCTGAACAACTGTCGCGCCTCAGCCATCATCACCTCCGCCACAAAAGTAGATCCGGATGTCTGGTCGGGGACGCCGCATCTTCGCTCTGTCCTCATGCGCAGCCCTGATCAGGTCCGGTCTTCCGCGGTTCGGAGTTCCGGGAAAACACTGGTAGACCTGGAGAGTGTGGAGCGGCGCGAAGAGTGGTCGTCGCGGCCCGCCAAAACCTGCATCGACATCGATCTCGCGGCGTTGATCTACACCTCCGGATCAACCGGTCGACCTAAGGGTGTTATGGTCACGCACCTGAACGTCGTCTCCGCGGCTACCTCCATTACCACTTATCTCGAAAACACATCAGACGATGTCGTCATCAACTTCCTTCCCCTCGCCTTTGATTACGGCCTTTATCAACTGCTGATGATGTTCAAAGTCGGCGGTACGCTGGTTCTGCACGATTCTTTCGCCTTTCCGACCGTCATTCTCGAGAGTATCGCCCGCGAGGGGGTCACCGGCCTACCCATCGTGCCGACCGTCTCGGCGATGCTATTGCAGATGGACCTATCGAAATATCCTTTCCCGAAGCTCCGCTATATCACTAACACGGCTGCGGCCTTGCCCGTCGAACACATTCTTCGCCTGCGCTCTCTTTTCCCGCAGGTCAGACTTTATTCCATGTACGGTCTCACCGAGTGTAAACGGGTTTCCTATCTTCCTCCTGACCAGCTCGATGTCCGGCCCGCTTCGGTCGGCCGCGGCATGCCGAATGAGGAAGTCTACATTGTCGATGAATGCGGCAACAGAGTTGGGTCCGGTGTTGCAGGAGAGCTGGTTATCCGCGGTGCCAATGTGATGAAGGGCTATTGGGAGCTGCCGGAAGAAACAGACCGCTGTCTCAGGCCCGGTCCACTGCCCGGCGAAAAGGTTCTGTACAGCGGCGATCTCTTCCGCGCTGACGATGAGGGTTACCTGTACTTCATCGGGCGGAAGGACGACATCATCAAAACGCGCGGTGAAAAAGTAAGCCCGCGAGAAGTCGAAGATGTCATCTACCAGCTCGACGGCGTCGCCGAAGTTGCCGTCATCGGAGTCCCCGACTCCGTTTTAGGCAGTGCCATCAAAGCCATCCTCACCGTTCGGCCGGGCGCTCGGCTCACAGCCCAGGATGTGCTGCGTCATTGCTCCACGAGGCTCGAAGACTTCATGATGCCGAAGATCGTCGAGTTTCACGATTCTCTTCCAAAAACGGAATCCGGCAAGATCAGCAAGCGATTGCTCGCGGAGGAAGAGAAACGAAATCGTGTTCCGGTCGCTGCCGCCCTCTGAATTAATTCTTGCCTGTCTGGCTGCTTTGCCGCCGTTGCTCCAGGGAAGTTCCAACTGAATTGAGGGAGACTCATGCCTGTCATTTCCTCAGCAGCCTCTGAGCTGCTCCACATTGACGCTGCCGCCGAGGTGGATCGTATTGCGGCTGCCATACGTGACATCGTATTGATTCAATTTCGCCGCAAGGGCATAGTCCTAGGCGTATCCGGCGGCGTGGACAGCAGCGTCGTTGCTGCCCTTTGCGCGCGCGCGCTTGGCTCCGACCGCGTAGTCGCGCTCTTTATGCCCGAGTCCGAGTCTGCTTCGGAAAGCCTTCAGCTGGGCCAGATTCTCGCGGAAAACCTGGGCATTCGTTCGATTCACGAGAACATTACACCCATCCTGGACGGAGCGGGCTGTTATCGTCGTCGTGATGATGCCATTCGCCTGGTTATACCGGAATACGGTCCGGGCTACAAATGCAAAATTACTCTGCCCGATCTCCTCGCAGAAGATCGCTTCGCCATTTACTCCGTCGTTGTGCAGTCTCCCTCTGGCGAAGTCACGAAAGTTCGTCTCTCTCTCGAGGCCTATCTCGGTATCGTTGCTGCCAGTAATTTCAAGCAGCGCGCGCGCAAAATGATTGAGTACTATCACGCGGACGCCCTGCACTATGCTGTTGCGGGGACGCCGAATCGCCTCGAATACGATCTCGGGTTCTTCGTCAAGTGCGGCGACGGTGCGGCAGATGTCAAGCCCATCGCGCACCTGTATAAGTCACAGGTCTATCAGCTCGCGGAGCATCTCGGCATCCCCGAGGAGATTCGGAGTCGCCCTCCAACCACCGATACGTATTCTCTTGCCCAGTCGCAGGAGGAATTCTATTTCTCCATGCCCCTCGAGCAGATGGACCTTTGCCTCTACGGCAGAGATCATGGCATGGACCCTGCGCAGCTGGCGGCCACGCTGGAGCTAACGGAGGCTTCGGCAAAGCGGGCCTTCGCCATGATCGACGCGAAACGTCGCAACGCACGGTATCTCCACGAGCCGCCGGTTCTCTGCGGAAAATAAGCGGCCTCCATGCCCCACGTGCCATGCATGCCGCGGTGGGAGCGCAAAAACACTTACAGACCCAACACACTGTGGGAGAACTTATCTATGATTGCAGTAACTTCGGACAAACTCAGCGACCTCAGGCAGCGCATCGATTCCCGCGAAGCCCGCATCGGAATCATCGGCATGGGCTACGTCGGCCTGCCGCTCGCTCTTCTTTTCAGCGAAGAGCGGTTTCGCGTCACCGGGTTCGATATTGACCCGCGTAAAGTCGAAACCCTGAACCGCAGCGGATCCTATATCGTCCGCATCGCTTCGGAAGAAATCGAGCAGGCTCGGCAGAGCGGTTTTTGTGCGACGGACGATTACGCTGAGATCGCTCGTATGGACGTCGTCATTATCTGCGTACCTACTCCGCTCAACGAGTACCACGAGCCGGATCTCCGTTATATCACAGATACTGTGCGCAGCATCGCGCCCTATGTGCGAGAAGATCAACTCATCGTCCTCGAGAGCACGACCTATCCCGGTACCACAGAGGAGGTGGTTGTTCCTCTGCTCGAGTCAGCAAACAGCTTCGGCCTGCGTGTGGCCCGGGACGCTAACTCCCACGGCTTCTATGTCGCGTTTTCTCCCGAGAGAGAAGACCCCGGCAACGATACCGTCGCGCGGCGCGATATCCCCAAGGTGGTTGGCGGCTGCGGCCCCGTGGCCTCCGAGCTCACGTCCGCGGTGTACGCGACCATTTTTAATCGCACCGTCCCCGTCTCGTCGCCCGCGACGGCAGAGATGACCAAGCTTCTCGAGAACATCTACCGATGCGTGAACATTGCCCTGGTAAACGAGCTCAAGCAGCTTTGCATGCGGATGAATATCGATTTGTTTGAAGTCATCGACGCAGCCAAAACCAAGCCGTTCGGCTTCCAGGCTTTCTATCCGGGTCCAGGTCTCGGCGGTCACTGCATTCCCATCGATCCCTTCTACCTCTCCTGGAAGGCGCGGGAATTCGATTTCCGCACGCGCTTCATTGAACTCGCCGGCGAAGTGAACCTCGCAATGCCGTATTTTGTAGTCGAGAACGTGATTGAGGCGCTGAGTCAGCAGGGAAAAGCCCTTTGCGGCTCGCGAGTCCTCGTTCTCGGAGTCGCCTACAAACGCGACATCGACGATCTTCGGGAATCGCCTTCCCTGACCATCATCGAACTTCTGAAGAAGCGCGGCGCGACCGTCGAGTATAACGATCCCTTTTTCTCCCATGTTGGGCAAGGCCGCAAATATGCCCTGAACATGACTAACACTCCATTGGAAAGCATTCCCGACTTCGATTGCGTCATCATTGTCACAGATCACTCTCAGTACGATTACACCTCGATCGTGTCCCAAGCTCAGTTAGTTGTTGATACTCGCAACGCAACCAGGGGGATCGAGGCCTCTAATATTGTGCGCTGCTAAGTGCACAGGCACTCGTGCCGGTGCGCAATGGCGCGAGTTGCCGGAAAAGTATCCACCGTTCCAGACCTGTTTCTGGTCGAGTGGATCCGAGTCGAAGGCTTTATCGCCGATCAGTCGCGCCGGGAGTTCGTCGACGAAGCCCAATATTCCGCCTTCTCAATTCAAACCGCGATGTGGGGCCTGCAGGTCTTAGCCGGTTAGTGCCTTTGCGGGGCTCTTCCTGTTGTCTTATCTGATGGTGAAGCGCGAATTCTGATGCATTGGGATTCTTCTATGAAGCGCGTGGTGCTTTACCTGGGCTTCGTCCTCGTCCTTGTTATCCTGTTCGCGGGAACCTACTACTTCCGGGCCACCAGGCGGAGCGACGCATCCGCGGCGACTTCCCGAGGAGCATTTCGCACCGAATGGAGTCCCGCGGCCGCCGCATCGTATCTCGATTACCGGGAGGCATGGTGGCAAGGCTGGAGCGGCGCGCAGCGGGACCATGGAACCGTCTGCATCTCCTGTCACACGGTGCTGCCGTATGCCCTCGTACGGCCTGCGCTGAGCGCGCAACTCGGCAATAACGGGCTCACTCCCGCCGAGCACAGAGTGCTCGACAGCATCGAGACGCGCGTCACGCAATGGCCGCAGACCACCTCCTATTACACCGACCCCGCACATGCTGCCCCCTCTCGCGCGACGGAATCGGTGCTGAATGCGTTAATTCTTTCGTCCTACGATCACAGAAGCGGCCAATTCCCTCCGGTTACGCGCCGTGCATTTGATGAAGCATGGGCGCTCCAGACGATGAAGGGTGAGGACGCGGGCGGCTGGCCATGGCAGGACTTTCACGAAGCTCCCTGGGAATCTCCGGAATCCGCCTACTGGGGTGCAGCTCTGATGGCTATTGCTGTGGACGACACTCCGGAGCAATACAAGGATGATCCGGAGGTGCACGAACATCTGACGGAGCTTCAAGAGTATCTGCGCAAGACCTACTCCGGTCAGCCAACAATCAACCAGTTGTACGTAATTTGGGCGGCTGCCGAGATGTCAGGCCTCATTAACAACGGCCAGCGAAGCCTGTTCATTGCGAGGATCGAGACCCTGCAGCGGCTGGATGGCGGCTGGTCGCTGGTCTCGCTGGATAATCGCGTGGCACTAAAACCTGAGACGTTGGATATCTTCAGGCGTTTCGACAGACAGGACGGGAGCGACGGTTGCGGGACCGGTCTAGCCATACTGGGATTGGAAAAAGCTGGAGTCAGCTTTCAAGATCGGGCGGTTCAGCGCGGGCTCAAGTGGCTCCGGCAGCATCAATATCAGGACGGCAGCTGGTGGGCCCCTTCGCTGAATGGCTTTCGCCAGCCGGACAGCGAACTAGGCCGCTTCATGAGCGACGCTGCAACCGGGTATGCCGTACTCGCGATGGAGCAGGCTCGAGCAGAACAAGCCACAGCAGGTCAGGCCGGTGCACCCGCAGCCCGACCGACGGGCACACAGATCGGAGCAATCAACGGCTGGCCGGCAATCTCCGGCAGATAATTCAGCCGCGGATCACTACATCCACAGCGTCCTTTGTTATAGCAACTAAATCACGGATATCTCTCTCACCGATAATGAGGGGAGGCGCAAAGAGCACCTGATCGCCAGGGGCCGGATGATCCCCGGCGGCGGATCGGGTGCGCGTTACCACTCCTCGATTCCGCAATTCCCTTCTCAGGCGATTGCCAAAATCCTTCTCAACCGCAAAGTTTTTCCTGCTGCTGCGGTCTTCCACGAACTCCAGAGCCGCAAGGAGTCCCTTGCCGCCGCGGATGTCTCCAATATTCGGATGATCCCCGAATGTATCCTGCAAGACCTGGAAGAGCACATCCCCCGCCTTTCTGGAATTCTCCACCAGATTTTCCTTCTCAATAATCTCAATGTTTCGAAGAGCTGCTGCGCAGCATGCGGGATGGCCGGAGTTCGTGAACCCATGCATCCAGCGGTTCTCAGGTTCCACCGAATCCAGAACATCCTGAATGGCCCGAGTAACCATAATTCCGCCCAGCGGCAGATATCCCGAAGTTACCCCTTTGGCGAAGGCGAGGATATCGGGAATCACGTTCCAGTGTTCGACCCCGAACCAGCGTCCTGTCCGTCCAAAGCCGGTGATGATCTCGTCCGCAATCAGCAATACGTTATAGCGGTTGCAAACGTCGCGAACCTTGGGCCAGTAATCGTCGGTGGGATAGATAACACCTCCCGCACCTTGGATCGGTTCACCAATGAATGCAGCCACCGTCTCGGGCCCCTCCCGCAAAATCGCCTTTTCCAGTTCACTGGCTGCCGCGGCGCCCGGCGACTCTTTGGGATTTGCGCCCTGAAAGCGATAGGGGTAACAAGTCGGAATGTGAACAAATCCCGGCACGCGCGGCTCAAACATCTTCCAATAGGCGGAGATGCCCGTGGCGCTCATCGTCTGGAGCGTCACGCCATGGTATCCGTGAATTCTTGAGATGATCTTTACTTTTTCCGGCTTACCTAATGCTTTCCAGTAATAGCGCGCCGTTTTGAACGCTGATTCGTTCGCCTCGGCGCCGCCCGAAGTGAAGAACACTGCAGCCATTGCAGGCGCCAACCCTATTAGACGTTCGGCCAGCACGATCGAGGGAATGGTCGCCGACCCTGCATATCCTGAAAAATAGGCGATGGTCTTCATCTGTTCTGCAACGGCATCGGCCATCTCGGCACGCCCATGTCCGATGTTCACGTTCCACAGACCGGAGAGACCGTCGATGTACTCCCGGTCTTCTATATCCCGGATCCGGATGCCATCTCCGCTGGCGCAGATCAGTGTGTCCTGCTCATCGATCGGGTGATGCAGGGAGTGAATCTGATATTTCCTGTCAACAGTCGCCAGTTCGCTGGAGAGCATTCCGAGGTCCTCCCTTTCATTTTTGCCGTGATGCTCTTAGCCTAAACTAACTTGTCGTCATTGACTTTCAGACGCCAACATTTCCCGGAAGAGTTCGCATGATGACCTCAATTGCCTCACAGCCAGCCGGAGCCCCGATTACCGTATCTGCTACAGAGCTTCTCATTGCCAACCAGTGGGTTCCGAGCGAGTCAGGCGAGAGGTTTGCCACCCGTAATCCGGCCACCGGCGAAGAGATTTGTCAGGTGGCCGCGGCCGGCGCTCCCGACGTGGACAAAGCGGTCCGAGCAGCGCGCAGTGCGTTCGAGCGCGGACCCTGGCCGAGAATGAATGCCTCCGAGCGCGGCCGACTGCTGCACCGTCTCGCCGATCTCATCGAGTCCCATGGCGATGAACTCGCCCGTCTCGAATCGCTAGATAATGGAAAGCCTATTTCCCTGGCGCGGCGCGTGGATGTGGCGAAAACCGTGGGCTGCTACCGGTATTTTGCCGGATGGGCTGATAAGGTTCACGGGAAAACCATTCCTATTGATGGCGAGTACTTCTGCTATACGCGCCATGAACCGGTTGGCGTGGTGGGCCAGATCATTCCCTGGAATTATCCGATGCTCATGCAGGCCTGGAAGCTTGCCCCTGCTCTGGCAACCGGAAATACCGTGGTTCTGAAGCCGGCAGAGCAGACACCTCTTACGGCTCTGCGGATCGGAGAGCTCATACTCGAAGCGGGCTTTCCTGAGGGAGTTGTAAATCTTCTGCCGGGATTCGGCCCGACTGCTGGCGCGGCGATTGCCGGCCACAGGGACGTAGATAAGGTCGCATTCACCGGGTCTACTGAGGTGGGGCGCTTGATTCTGGCTGCAGCCGCCAAATCGAATCTGAAACGGGTCACGCTGGAGATGGGCGGCAAGAGCCCCAACATCATCTTCTCCGACGTCGATCTTGACGAAGCCGTGGAAGGAGCCCACCTCGGCCTGTTCTCCAATCAGGGACAGGTCTGCTGCGCCGGTTCCCGGGTCTACGTTGAGCAGTCGATCTACGACGCTTTTGTTGAGAAGAGTGCAGACCGTGCCCGCAGGCGGATCGTCGGGGACCCTCTGGACCCGGCCACGGAGCAAGGCCCTCAGGTCGATCAGGAGCAGTTCGAGAAGGTGATGAACTATATTGAATCGGGCCGAGCAGAGGGTGCCGCACTGGCGTGGGGCGGGAGCAGAATCGGTACACGCGGGTACTTTGTCGCACCCACGGTCTTTGCCGACGTGCGGGACGACATGAAGATCGCCCGGGAAGAGATTTTTGGACCAGTCATGAGCGTTATTCCGTTCCGCGATCTCGATGACGTCGTCCATCGTGCCAACCACAGCATCTATGGCCTTGCCGCCGGCGTCTGGACTCGCGACATCCGCAAGGCCCATGCAGTCGCCAACAGCATTCGCGCCGGAACAGTCTGGATCAACTGCTACAACGTTCTGGATACGCGAGCTCCGTTCGGCGGATTCAAGCAATCGGGGATCGGGCGAGAACTTGGAGAATACGGTCTCCAGCAGTACACCGAAGTCAAGACGGTTACGATGAAGCTCTAACCTGAGGATGTTGTGCAGAAGCCCAATCTTCGAGACTTCCCAATGAAAATGATTCTCCTATAATTCCGCATGTTCGTGAGTCAAAATAGAAATCTTGAAAATAGAAATCTTTGTATAAAAGCATCCATTCGATCTGCACGCTGATCCGGACGTAGAGCACACACGGAACTCCTCCCATTTGCGCCCACCGAGCGAAGAGCAGAAATGAGGAATGAGTGAAAGGAAGAGTTGGGCAGCGCGGAGTTTCGGTTGCGCTCGCAGTCGGGTTCGTTGCCCTTGGCATGCTTCTCTTCGGAGCTTCGCAAACAAAGCTCGTAGGCGAGGAGATGACCCCCGCAGGAGTGAAGCGCATCACCTCCCAATACCTGAAGATGCGCGACGGCCTCCGCATTGCGATCGACGTGTGGCTGCCTGAGGATTATCACACCGGCGAAAAGCTGCCGGTGCTCATCCGCAGCACACGCTATTGGCGTCGTTCACAGCCGCGTCTCGGGCTCCGCCTTGAAGTCCTTCTGCACATGAAGCCACCTGACGTTTTGCTCCGAGCTCAGGATGAATATTTCAGCCGGCGGCGCTTCATTTTGGTGATTGCCGATATGCGCGGCAGCGGCGCCAGCGAGGGGAACCTCGAGAATCTCTATTCGCCGGCCGCAATAGCCGACCTCGGCGAACTGGTCGCCTGGGCGAAGAGACAGGCCTGGTCGAATGGCCGGATTGGCACCTATGGTACGTCTTATGAAGCCAATTCAGCTGAATTCACCGCGGCGGCTGGTGGGTCGGGAGTGCGCGCCGTTGCTTCACTATACGGCGATTTCGACCTGATGCTCGGATTCCTGCGGCCTGGCGGTGTGTATGATCGCGCGGTTATCGAGCCGTGGAGCAGTTGGATCTACGCTCTCGATCGCAATGACGTGTGCGCCGCGGGAGGAAAGACAGGCCTGCGATGTCTCCTGGCGAAGATGATCAACGGCGGCGTCGCGCCCGTTGATTCCGATCGGGATGGGCGCGAATTGGCGGCTATTGTTACTCGCCGCCACAACGCAAGGCTTTCTGACGTCTTCGAGAAACTCGAATTCCGCGATGACACGTACCCGAGCCAAACCGGCCCGATGATGCTGAATCCGATCACCACGTACGGTCTTCAGCAGCCGATCGAGGCTTCGCGTGCTCCCCTGTTGATATGGTGCGGCTGGCAGGATGCCGGTACGGCAGACGGTGCGCTCAGCCGCTATCTTAACTTTTCAAACACTCAGATTGTAAGGCTGGGCCCGTACACCCATGGCGGCGGCCACGGCACCGACCAGTTTCTGCGCAACTTCGATCCGCCCGATCCGCCGCGCGAAGAGCAATGGCGGATGCAAGCCGACTTCTTCGACGGCCAGTTGCGCCAGGACCCGCCTGCCGTGCTGCATTCCCACATCGACTACTATACCTTTGGCGAAGGCAAATGGCATACGACGGCAATCTGGCCGCCGCAAGGGATGAAAGCCGTCTACTACTACTTCGGCGAGAAGCATCGCCTCGAGACCGACGCGCCGAACGGCAGCAGGAGTGAAGACGACTACCAGGTCAATCTCGCATCAGCGAGCGGCGCGGAGAATCGCTGGCTGACGCAGGATGGGGGCGGCTATGTGGACTATGGCGATCGGAGCCATGAGGACAAAAAACTGCTGACCTATACCAGCGATCCGCTGACGCAGGATACCGAGGTTACCGGAACGCCGATCATTCACCTCTACCTGTCGTCAACAGCTGCGGACGGAGCCGTCTTCGCCTATTTTGAAGACGTCGGTCCCGACGGCCGCGCGACTTACATCACCGAAGGCGACTTTCGTCTTATCAACCGAAAGATTGCTACCGAGCCCTTGCCCTATGAGCCTCTGGGCCCGCGCCACAGCTTTCGGCGCGCCGATGCAGTTCCGATAGTTCCGGGACAGGTAAACGAAGTCGAGTTCAAGCTGTTTGCGATTTCGGCGCTGCTCAGGCGGGGCCATCGCATTCGGATCGCCTTGGCTGGCGCCGACAACCCCACCTTTGACCAGATTCCCGCC
>JASIJX010000148.1 GCA_030049955.1 Acidobacteriaceae bacterium | reverse complement strand
GGCCGGATCGAGATCGGCGAAACCAGCGTACTTATTGTCGTCTCCGCCGCGCACCGCGCCGCGGCCTTCGAGGCCAATCGCTGGCTCATCGATACGCTTAAGCAGACGGTGCCCATATGGAAAAAGGAGTTCTTCGCCGACGGCGCCGTCTGGGCTCCCGGCGAACCGTTCCCCGCATCTCTCGCCATTGATCCCGCGGAGGCGGCAAAGAATGCCTGACCTCCGCTACATGCTCAACGTCCGCAAAACTCACCGTGCCCCATCCTCCGCGCGTTCTTTGCGCGAAGGGTGGGACGCGAGAGCTGGTGGTTTCCCGCCCTTGCGGCAGAGAAGAGCCGCAAGGACGGGGCACGGAGCGGATTTGCCCCAACTTGGTTCCGCGCGCTCCAGCCTCGCAGCATCTTTGTTTTTGCGGCTAGGGTGGGTAATCGCATCACTCGTTCTCCTGATTCTCCTCGCGCCAACAAGCCTTGCCGCCCAGCAGAACTCCGACACCACGCTGCACATGAACGTGAAGCTGGTGAACGTCTTCGTCAACGTCACCGACCACAACGGCGCCATCGTGGGCGGCCTCACCCGCGATGACTTCGCCGTGTTCGAAGACGGCCGGCCGCAGACCATCGCGCTGTTTGAGCGCCAGTCCGAGCTGCCTCTCAACATCATGCTGGCCATCGACACCAGCGGCAGCGTGAAGAAAGATCTCAGCGATGAGGCGGCTGCCGCGCACCGCTTTGCCCACGCGATTCTCCGCACGCAGGATCAGATGGGCGTCATGCAGTTTGCCACCGATGTCGAAGTTCTCACGCCCTTCACTAACAAGATTTCGATCGTCGATCACGGTCTCAGCAGACTCCGCGCCGACTGGGCAACAGCCCTCTACGATGCTGTTTGCGAGGGCTCGCACGACCTGGGCGGAAAACAGGGGCGCAAGGTTCTGGTCCTCGTCTCTGACGGCGACGATACCGCCAAAACCTCCACCTACGCGCAGGCCCTCGAGGCAGCGCTGCGCAACGAGGTGATGATTTACTCGCTCATCGACGTTCCCATTGAGGCCAGCGCCGGGCGCGACACCGGCGGCGAGCACGCGCTCATCACGCTGGCCGAGCAGACAGGCGGCAAGCATTACTACGTCGACGCCGGCGGCCTGGACAAGGCTTTCCAGAAGCTCTCCGAAGACCTGCGCACCGAATATCTCATCGGCTATTATCCGCACCACCAGGAGCCGGGCCGCGACTTCCACAGAATCACTGTGACCATTCCCCGCGCTGCGCCCGATGCCTTTGAAATTCGCCATCGCACTGGCTATTACGCCGACACGCCGGCTTCAACTAACTAATCGCACGATCTCGTTACGGCTTCATCGCTTCATCGCGCCACGGCCAAAAAGCCCAGCGCCGCAGCCGCTGCGCCGGCCGTCGAAAGGAAATTCACCGCATCGTTATTCAGCCAGCCGCGCCGCTCGAGCGTTGCTCCCAGCAGGCTGTCGAGGAACAGCCCGGCCACGCCACCCGCCCAGCTTATGGCAAACATTGCGCTCCCGCCGCACAGCGCCCACGTGCCCACGCCCGCTATGGCCGCCGCTGCCGCCACGCCCGCCAGCGTTCCTGCCCAACTCACCGCGCCATCCTCGCCAGGCTCAACCGCGCGAAAGCCCAGAATCAGCCGTGGCCGTCCGCCAAACACCTGCCCCAGCTCGGAGGAAACCGTATCGGCAGCTGCTTCCGCCAGCGCCGCCAGGGCAGCGGTAAAAAGCGGCTCGGCAAGAGTCGCATGCGCAAACCACCCCCTGTCAGCAGTCCACGCCTGCGTGAATTCGCTCGCCGCCAGCGCCGCAATGCCCAGGTTGGCCGCAATCTGCGCCGCTGCGCGTCCCTGGCGCGCCTCGGCGGTTCCCAGCCGCTCCTTTTTTGTCCGGCCCACGCGCGTGGCCGCAAATGCCACCAGCGAAACCGCAAGCACCGGAACCAGTCCCGTGTGCCACGGCTCGTACGGGAAGCTGAGTGTGGAGAAGATCAGGCTTGCCGTAATGATCGCGCCTGCAGCCGATGCCGCAGCCGTAGCCGCGCGCAGCTTCCACGTGATCAGCCCCAGCAACGCGCTTATTCCCAGCGCCCACACCGCGGTCTGCCATTGCCGCGCCACCCACCACTGGCCGCGGAATGCAACGTCCGTGGCCGCCGCCGGAACCACTGCCAGCAGCACCAGCTTCGATTGCCAATCCAGTCTCGTCCGCGTCGCGCTCGCAAAGGTCTGTGTCATGAGGATTCAGCCCCATCCTATCCTGCCGGCCAAATCGCACACTGCCAGTGGCAGGCAGCATCGAGCGTCGAAGGGCACGTGCATCCAGCCCACGAAGAGCACGGGCTTTGGCCCGTACGCAAAAAGCCGCAATAATGAACGAATGGGGCTTCGGCCCTGGGGGAATGCGCAGCGGGGGCCTGTTTCCGCGCCATGGCCATACAAGTTCCGTGCCAGCCCGCTGATTTACAATCTCAAAGTAAGCAGGAAAGATTCTGAATGAGGCTTTTTTCAATGATCTCTGGCCAGGCTCGTCTATTGCTGGCCCAGGCGGGCGGAGCTCTTGCGGTTGCCGTCCTTGTCGCCGGATGCGGCAACAACTACCGCCCCGTGGTCACTCCGGTGGCTTCCACCGGCCCAGCGGCCCAGGTCACGTCCTACGCAGTGGCGGTCTCGTCTCCGTCGCCTACCTCGCCGGGTGTCGCCACCATCATCGACTACTCCGGCGATTCGATCCTGGCCAGCGCCCAGGTTGGCGTAGGGCCGCTTGCCTTCACCATCGATGAGATCGGCGGCACCGGCTACACCTTCAACAGCGACCACACCATCACCAACTTCCCGATCAGCACGACGCTGCAGCAGAAGAACGAAACCGTCACCACGCTGCCCTCTACCGCCATGCCGGTAAATCTCAGCGCAACGGCATCGAACCTGTGGATCAGCGACCTGGACGGAAACACTGCCGATGTCTTTAGCGGCAGCCCGCAGACCTTCAAGCTCTCCATTCCCATCGGTACCGTATCCGCGCCGGCCAGCACTCCGGTCTTCATCGCCGGCGCACCCACGGCCAGCGGTCAGCGCCAGTACATCATCAGCCAGAATCTCGGCACCAGCCCCTCGGGCGTCGAGTGCAACACCTCGCCTACTACCGGCCCGCTCGGCACCGCGACTCCCGTCGAAATCTCCAGTTTCACCACCGACGTTTCCATTCCCGTCGGCCGCTGCCCGGTCTTCGCTGTGCAGTCGCCCGATCAGCGGCGCCTGTTTGTGCTCAACCGCGGTGACGACACCATCACCGTCATCGACAGCCAGCAAAACTCGCTGAACGATGGATGCCCGCCGCCGACCGGCTGCGTGAACCAGAACAACCAGACGTACTTCACGCACCCCGTGCTGCCGCTTTCCACCACCGCGGTTACCGCCACCGGCGTCACCCCGCCCAATGGAACCTCCGGCATGGGTACCATAGCCGGGCCGGTGTACGCCGAATACAATCTGGCCACCAGCCAGCTCGTCGTCGCCGATTACGACGGCAACACCATCAGTGTCATCGACGTCAGCCTCGACCAGTACGGTAACGACAGCCCCACCTTCGGCACCACCTACACCATCCCCGTCGGGACCAATCCCGCCAGCGTCACCGTGCTCTTTGACGGCAGCCGCGCTTATACCGCCAACCAGGCGGATGGGACCGTAACGATCGTGAATCTCTCCAGCCACACCGTCGAGAAGACGCTGCCCGTCGTTGGCCATCCGCGTACTGTCGTCTCCACGGAGAATTCGCTCTACGGCAAGGTCTACGTCGCCTCGCCCGACTCGAACGCCATCACCATCATCCAGACCACGACCGATCTCGTCGACAC
>JASIJX010000002.1 GCA_030049955.1 Acidobacteriaceae bacterium | reverse complement strand
GCCGATGAGGCCGGAAGAAAATACGGCCCCGACGCGCCGGAGACCCGCGCCGCCGTGCGCCGCGTGGACGCCCTTATCGGCAGATTGCAGACCGCGGTCAACGCCACTCGCCTGCCAATCGATTTGGTCGTCGTCAGCGATCATGGCATGGCGAAGAGCGAAGGTGCACAGGAGTCGCTAGACCAGTTTGCCGACCTCAACGGCTTCGACACAGAAGGCGCGTTGCTCTACGGCAAATCCGAAGAAGATCGAATCCGCGTCTACAATCAGCTCAAAAAAGCTACGTCCGACTTTTTTGCCTTCCGTCTCAAGAACCTTCCCGCGGGCCTGCATCTCGAGGGCAACCCGCGCATCGGCGATCCGGTGATCGTGCCGACTGGCGCATATTCGATTAGCGCGCACCTCGATCTACATTCAGATCGGGGAATCGACGGCCTCGACCCGCGCATCGTCCCGGCGATGAAGGCCATCTTCTTCGCCGCTGGACCGGATATAGTGGAAGGGACCACCGTTGCACCGTTTGAGAACGTGAATCTCTACCCCTGGCTCGCTCACCTTCTGGGCCTTACCCCGCCCAAAACCGATGGCAGCCTGAATATTCTGTCGGGAACATTGCGCGACGGCGGCGAAAAACAGTGATCAGTGTTCAGTGATCAGCACAGCTCCCAGTCGTGAACTGTTCGCTGTGAATTGAGAACTGTGAACTAAGGCTTGGAGCATTCGATGGGTGTGGTTCTTGGAATTGACGGCGGCGGCACCAACACACGTGCGGCTATTGTTGCCGATGGAAAAGTTGTCGCGAGCGCGCAAAACGGCTCTATCAAGCGGCTGCGCGTGGGCGCAGAAATAGCGGAAACGAATCTGCGCGCCCTGCTCAAGGATGTCTTCTCGCAGGCCGGCGTCAAGAGCGTGGATGCAGCGTGCTGCGGCGTAGCCAGCGCCACCATGCCGGGCATTCCCGAATGGATCACGGCCGTCTTCAATGATTTCGGCGTGAAGAAGCCGGAGATTGTTGGCGACGAGGTCATCGCGCTCGACGCGGCATTCAAAGGCGGTCCCGGAATCCTGCAGATCGCGGGCACCGGCTCAAACACCATCGGCCGCACTGCCGACGGTAAGCGCGAATCGGCTGGTGGCTGGAGCTCGCGCCTGGGCGACGAAGGTTCCGGCTACTGGATCGGCGTGCATTCGATCCGCCGCGCGTTGCACGCCTACGATCGCGAAGAGCCGCAGGCTGTGCTCAAACGCGTGGGCGAAATCTGGGGCACGCCGACGATCGATGAGCTCATCAACGTGGGCGACGCCACGCCCGGCCCGGATTTCGCCGCGCTCGCACCCGCCATCAACGAACTGGCCGAATCAGGCGACCCGGTCGCCGTCGGCGTTCTCAAGCAGGCCGCGGCGGACCTCGTCGAATTCGTTCTGCTGGTGCGCTCCAAGCTCAAGCGCAAGCACAACATTGCCGGTGAAGTTCCGGTCGCATGGACCGGCAGCGTGATCGAGAAGATGGCGATGGTGCGCGAAGCATTCTTCGCCGGCCTCAAAGCCGACGCGCCGCAAATGCCCGTGCAGCCAGAAGCGACGGTTTCGCTAGACGGCGCAATCTGGCGCGCAGAGCGCATGGCGCGCTGAATTGGTGGATCAAAATAGAACTCGGCCGCGGGACGAATCAGCTTAATCAACTGATTGCTCGACTGAGAGGTCCACGCAGTTGAGCTTCGCAGGCAAGCTTGTTGATTTCTGCGGCTTGCCCCGCCCTTCATGGCATAATGATCGCGCCGTGATCATGCGCCAGTGGAGGCTCCGCTATGAGGCTTCTACCGTCTGTTTCTGCCGGATTGCTGTTTTTGTTGGCATCGCTGCCCGCGCCGCCGCAATCCGGTCCTGCGCACGCGCCTGTCGGCCAGGATCGGCGCTTCATCATGTCACTCTATTTTCCCGCCAAGCCCAGCGCGCCCTTCACCGCGACCTCGAATACGATTGTGGTGCGCACGCTTCCCGACCAATCCACCATCACAATCCAGAACGCGCGCTCGGTGGCGCGCGACAATGACGGCCGCATCTTTCAGGAACGGCGCTATCTGGTTCCCAACGACGGCAAGCAGCAGTCGAGGGTCACCGCCCTTGAGTACGGTGACCCAGTCGCGCACACGTATTACATCTGCAATCCCAACTCGAAGGTCTGCCAGCTTCAGAGCTATTGCGGGTGCGTTGGGAATTCCACGCGGCAGCCCGGCTTGCAGCCCGATGGAATGACCTATCTCACGCGAGAAGATCTGGGCGCCGACACCTTCGAAGGGCTCGACGTGGTGCACTCGCGCGAAACCTATACCTTCTACAAGGAATCGGTCGGCAATACGAATACCATTCTGCGCACCATCGAGTACTGGTACTCGCCGCAACTGGATGTCAACGTAAAGGTAGTGGTTCACGACCCGCGCGATGGCGATGAAACCCTATGGCTCAGCGACCTGTCACTCTCGGCTGCGGACCCGCAAGTGTTCAAGGTGCCCGACGGCTATCGCGTTGTCGATCATCGCAATCCAACGCCGCTGCAACCCGCATCGGGTGATGCGGACCAGCCAGGCCAGCAATAGCGGCTAACCATGAGCACTTGGCTATGAAGAGCAGAGGACCCCATCAACGAATGCTCCCATTAATTTTCCTCTCGAATCCACCGCAACCAGGTTGGCCGGCGTGCCCACGGCGAGCGCACCTGTGCGGCCGTCAAAGCCGGTCATCGCCGCCGGGTTTGCCGTCAACAGCCGCA
>JASIJX010000147.1 GCA_030049955.1 Acidobacteriaceae bacterium | reverse complement strand
GGCGTGAAAAAGGCCTGATCGACATCCTCGCTCTCCAGCTCGATTCTGTAATCCTCCTTGCCGGCGCTCGTGTAGACGAGAGCGATCAAATAGGTGTGGTACCTTCCCAGAGGTTCGAAGGGGTATAGAAAAAGGGCGTAGCCGGAGTGGAGCGCGACCTTCTGTATCGGAAAGACGTGCAACTTGGCAAAGGATGGATCTGAGGTCCTTTTGTGCAAGGCAATTATGTCGGCAATTTTCTGATCTCGCAGAGCCTTTTCGCCACTCTCGGCGTAGGCTCGCGCCAGAAGCGACGCCGCGCGCCAGTCTTCGGGGTGTGCGTCAGTGAATGGCTTGAGAAGACTCAACGCATAGGCGATATCTTCAGTTTCAACCGCCGATCCGGCGGTGAGCTGAGTGACAAAGTCGCATAAAGGAGTGCCCGGGCTCAGTGCAGGAAGGAGTTTCTTGCCGGCTGTGAGCGTCGTGGAATCGTCGTTCTGTTGAGCTGCATGGCGAAGCGTGTCGAAGAGCGTGCGATTCTCAGGGCTGAGGCCGGCAAGCGGATCGCCGCCGGATTGCTGAGCCGCGGAATTGCTCGACGCGGCGGGATTCTGTCCCCAGACCGGAGAGATCGCGTTCAATGCGACGACCAGGGCGAGAGCCACGCCTGCTTTGCTGAAGCTTTGTTTCGCTCTCATCATTCTCCTTGAGAAATTCAGAAGGAGAATGTCACAGCAGGCAAATCTTTGCAAGACAGGTTCGGGCAAAGAGTTTTGCTTCGGGATTCCACTCCACGCAAAAACATGAAGGCCTCCAGTTTGGGCTGGGGCCTTCGTGCTTATGAGCGAGAGTTTGAGCGGGAATCTTTGGTGCGGGAAATCTCCGCGCCGAGAATAGCGCGGCGAGGAACAGTGCCACGCAGGCGTGCGCAGGGAGCTGCCCGCGTGGAGTTGGCGAGCGAAAGAGCTTAACCTGCGGCGGCGATCTTGGCGGTGACCAGCGAAGGCCCTAGCGCGGGCGTGTTCGCCACCGGCTGCGGACGCAGCGAACGCAGCCATCCTGCTGAGAGCCAGGAACTCGGGATGGAAAACTCTGACCATCCGCAGTCGAGGCAAACGAGGATGTCCGGGGACGGGGTCATTGGCGGATGGCTCATAGTCCGCGGACTATTGCGGTAGAGCCGGACTTCTGCCGGAATAAGCGAGAGAGCGGCGGATTCACATTTTGGACAGACCATGCATTCCCTCAGGAGGCCGTTTTGGGGAATAGGCCTCACACAACGCAAATCTCGGGAGAACTAAAATGTAGCGGCTTTTCAACAGGAAGTCATTCATAAATCCATGAGAATGAGCCACATTCCCCTAACCAAAGTAATGTTTTGTGGCCTAAAAAGGGCGATTGGCCCATCGCGAATCTCAAGGCTGCAAATTTTGGCGAGCACAGGCGAGCGCAGGAACTGCGGCGCTGCGAGCGGAGCACTCGCACTCAGTATCTTGCCGTTACGTCAATTGAGTGCGGCGCTAACTGAGCGCTCTGCGGTGAATCCTGGGAGAATTCCCAGCCAATGTTTGGGTGGCGGCCTTCGGCCGTACAACCTCGTCTGTTTCAACTTCCTCTAATAAACGGGTTGGATCTGCTGGCGGATGCTTCCGCACGGGTCGTATTCCGCGAGAAAAATCTTCAATCATTACTTCACACGCGCGTTACCTCGCATTGCAGGCCTTCGCTGATCGCTTGAAAACGCAACTCCACCGCAGCTTCAGGACCTTCTTCATGCTCGAAGCCATTGCGCTTTGGAAAGAACCGCATAATCTTTCGTACTGCCTCTCGTACTGGAATTTTCACCTTGATCCCGAATGGAAGCGGTTGAGTGAGATGGTCCACGTATCTATGGTTCAGGTTGCTATGGTCCAGGTTGTTATGGTCCAGGTTGTTTCGGCCGCAACTTGCAGCGTGAAGCCGCAGATTTCGATTGTGCCGGGCTATTGCGATTTCCGCTCGTGTGCTTTCTGTCCGGGCGATTTCTGTCTGCTTCGGGAGCAACACCCGCTGCCGTCGGTGGATCTCGAGAGCGAGGCGGGCGCATGCGCATCCTGATTACAACCGACACCACTGGCGGCGTGTGGACCTTCGCGCGCGAGCTCTCGGTCGAGCTGCTTGGCGCCGGCTGCTCTGTCGCCCTGGTCAGCCTGGGGTACATCCCTTCGCCGGCTCAGCTTGACTGGGTGGCTGCGCAGGTGACGCAGTGGGGCTCGCGATTTCGCTTCGCGGCTTCCGATTCTCCCCTCGAATGGATGCAGAACAATCATCGCGCCCGCCGCGAAGCAGAGCCGTTGCTGCTGCGTTTGGCCCGGGACTTGCGCGCCGACCTCATCATTAGCAACCAGTTTTGCTTTGGCGCGCTGCCCTGCGAAACGCCGCGCGTGGTGGTAGCGCACAGCGACATGCTGAGCTGGGCCGCCTGCGGCAAACAGCTGCTGCCGGAGTCGCGCTGGCTGGGAACGTATAAGGAGCTCGTCGCCGAGGGGCTCGAACGGGCGGATGCCGTGGTTGCTCCTACGCAATGGATGCTGGATGCGCTCGGCGCCAGCTTCCGGTTGCCCGGGCAGAGGAGGGTGATTGCGAATGGCCGTACGGTGCCGCCGGGCGCTGCGTATACGGAACGCAAAATGCAGGCAGCCTCCGCCGGCCGGCTGTGGGATGAAGGCAAAAATCTGACGATGCTGGCGGGCGTTCGCTCTCCGATGCCGATCCTCGTTGCCGGGGAGATGGGACGCGAGGCGGCGAGCTTTGATCGTGATTGCGGAGAGGCCGTGCTGCTTGGACCGCTGGATGAAGCGGAGATGCTTGCGCTGCTGCGGCAAAGCGCGGTGTATATCTGCACTTCGCAGTACGAGCCCTTTGGACTGGCGCCGCTGGAGGCGGCGCTTTGCGGCTGCGCGGTATTGGCCAACGATATTCCCTCACTGCGCGAAGTGTGGGGCCAAGACGCACTGTTCTTTCACGACGCCGAATCGCTCTCCGCGCTGCTGGCGGTGCTTGCCGGCGAGCCTGAACTGCTGGCGCGCGCTCAGGCCAATGCCCGCCGCCGCGCACAGATGTATACGTCTCGACGCATGGCTGAACGGTATATCGAGTTATGCCAGGAAATTTTGCAGCCGAGCACGGCTGAACATTATGTCGCGTAAGTTGCGGGCTGGCCGGGTGCGCTCGGCCGCTGCGGCCACGACGTTCAGATCTTCGAGCCGGCGGCGCGCGCAGGCAAACTTCCTTTGAATGCGCGCTGTACGCTCGACATCGCACTCGGTCTCTTTGCCGCTCCACTAAACGGCGCCGCGCGGCCGCGGCTCGACTGCCGGCCGCGCGGAATTTTTTCTGGATTTGCAAAACGGAGCATGCAAGTGAATCCTGCGGCGATGAGGACATGGGGGAAATTGCTTATAATTCGCCATGCCCTATGAACCTCACCCGATTGGCACGCGCGAGAAGTTGCGTGTGACGTTCGATGACGTGGCGCAGCTTTACGACCGGATGCGTCCCTCCTATCCGGCCGCAGTCTTCGATGATGTGATTGCAATCTCGGCTGTGGACGCGTCTTCTTTGGGCTGCTCGTCGCGTGTTCTTGAGATCGGCTGCGGCACCGGCCACGCTACCCAGCAGATGGCTGCCAGGGGATTGTCGATCGATTGCATCGAACTGGGAGAAAACATGGCGGCGATTGCGCGGCAGCGGCTGGCCGGGTTTCCGCGCGTCACGATCGAAGTGGCCGATTTCGATACTTGGGCTACAAACACCCAGTACGATCTGGTCTACTCGGCCACGGCCTACCACTGGCTGAATCCTGCTACGCGAGAGCGGCGCATTGCGGCGATGCTCAAGCCGCACTGCTGGCTTGCTATGTGGCGAAACCGGCACATTCGCAACGGCTCTTCTGACGATTTTGTGGATGAGGCGCGGACGGTCTACCTGGAAGAAGCGCCGGAGTTGACGAAAGATCGCGCCCATCTGCCGCGGCCGGATGAAGTCGTGGAAGCGGAAAGGGAAGTGCTCTCATTGGAGCTTTTCGAAGAGCCGACATGTCGCGTCTACTACTGGAGCCGTGCGTATACGGCGGCAGAATACGTGCAGGTGCTCGATACGCACTCCGACCACCGGCTGCTGCCTGCAGGACGGCGCGCACGGCTCTTCGAACGGCTTGCGCATCTAATCGATTCGAGGCACGGCGGCTTAGTTACCAAGGATTACGCGACGATCCTGCAGCTTTTTCGCAGGAGATCGTGAGTCCGGGTACAATTCATTGCTGTGAGCGCGAAGGCCGTCGTCAACAACACTGCTCTTTTGAAAACTTCTTCCAAACTAAAGACCTCGGGCGTAATCACGCTGGCCGTTGACGTTGGCGGATCGGGACTGAAGGTCATGCTGCTCGACGCTGCCGGCGCGCCATTGAGCGAGCGCGAGCGCGTTCCGACGCCGGCCATACCAACGCCGCGCGCGGTCCTCAAATTGCTGGATGGAATGGTCGCGAAGCTGCGAGGGTTCGATCGCATCTCCGTTGGTTTTCCCGGAGTGGTGAAGAAGGGCGTTACGTATACAGCCGTCAACCTGCATCCGGCGTGGATGGGGTTCCATCTTCAGCAAGAGATCGAGAAGCGATGGAAGAAGCCGGCTCGTGTGGCCAACGACGCGGCTGTGCAAGGGTATGGCGCCATTAAGGGCGAAGGTGTGGAATTGATTCTTACCCTTGGCACCGGCATGGGCTCGGCGCTCTTTACCGACGGCCGGTTGTGCCCCGGGCTCGAACTCGGCCATCACCCGTGGCGCAGAAAGACCTATGAAGATTACCTTGGCCGGCGCGGCCTCGATCACCACGGCAAGCGCCGCTGGAGTAAGCTGCTGGAGCTTGCCATCGCACAGACTGCCCATACGTTCAACTGGGACCATCTCTATCTCGGCGGAGGTAACACGAAGAAGATTGAATTCAAGCCGCCGGCGAATGTGACGATCGTCTCGAATGAAACAGGCCTGCTGGGCGGCGTGGCGCTTTGGCGCGATGATGCGGTGAAGAAGTAGGCGCTCACGGATGTGACGATCTCTGCGTGCTTTCCCAGGTCTCAAATCGAGCTTGGGCACCCACTGCCGCTTGACGCAATTATGAAACCGCGAAGTTCGGCGCTACTGCGCGGCGGCCACGCTCGCTACGATCTCTTCGGCGAGCGCCTCTGCGGCGTATTGACAGTCAGCGCGGCTTACGTCAAGGTGTGTGACGAGACGGATGGCGTTTTTACCGAAGGCGCCCACCAGCACGCCTCGGCGTTTGAGCCGTTCCTCTACTTCCTCCGCAGTGCCGTTCGACAATCGGAAGATTACGATGTTGGTTTCGACGGATGCGAGGTCGATGGCAACGCCTTCGATTTTTGCAAGCGACTCGGCCAGCAGGCGCGCGTTGGCATGATCTTCGTTGAGCCGCTTGGGGCCCTGCTCGAGAGCGATGAGGCCGGCCGCCGCGAGCACGCCGGCCTGGCGCATGCCTCCGCCGAGGGCCTTGCGGTAAATGCGCGCGCGCGCCATCAGCTCCGCCGAGCCGACCAGCATGGAGCCAACGGGCGCGCCTAAGCCCTTCGACAGGCAGAACATGACAGTGTCGAAGCCGCGGGTAAGCGTCTTCGCATCTGTGCCCAGTGCGGCGGCGGCATTGAATATGCGTGCTCCGTCGCAGTGCAGAGGGAGATTGCGGTCTTTTGCGTGGCCCCAGATCTCTTTCAAAACTTCGAGGCGCGAGCAGCGCCCGCCGGCGAGGTTGTGGGTGTTCTCGATCTCGATGAGCCCTGTGGCGGCGCGGAATGTGCCTGCTGGATAAATGTGCGGCTCGATGTGCTGCCAGGTAAGAATGCCACCCTCGGCGGGAACGGAACGGATCAAGCAGCCGGAAAATGCTGCCGTAGTCGCCATCTCCCAGTCCATGATGTGCGCGCGCGCTTCGGCAATCACCTCCTGGCCGGGTTGCGTGTGCAGGCGGATGGCGATTTGATTGCCCATGGTGCCGGTGGGCACGAATAGCGCAGCTTCGCGGCCGAAGATCTGGGCGGCGCGCTGTTCGAGCATGTTAACCGTGGGGTCTTCGCCGTAAACGTCGTCGCCGACTTCGGCCGCTGCCATGGCCGCGCGCATGGCGGCGCTGGGCCGGGTGACGGTGTCGGAGCGCAAGTCAATATTCGGTGGGATGGATGGCATGGAAATATTGTGCCCTTTTTCTTTAGAAATAGCAGATGGGTCCGTTCGTTGGAACTGTCAGTTGACTGAAGGCCGCTCCGCTTTGTCGACTATGAGCGCATCGACTGTTTCCCTGGTTGGTCTCAGTTTGAGACCAAGTTGCTGCTGGATAGCGGTAAACAAAGGAGGTGCGTTTGCGTCTCCGGAAGCAGATGGGATCTCTCCATTGAATTGAGACTCGTCAGGAGCCCACTCCAGGTCGAAATCATATCTCCCAGTCAGTCCGGTCTTATCCACTACCGGACGATCGAGGATGGCCCGCTGCATCATCGATGCGAACTCGCCCATGCTCACATTGCGTGCAGGCAACTTGATGCTTTGAGGATAGACGATATTGATCAATGCTGGCGCGTTATTCGGTGTTGCAGTATCCCTAAGTTTGGAGCCCTCATTCGCCACCTCCAACACATAGATCGCCAGCTTCTTCGGTTCGCGATGAAATGCAAGCTGGAATCGATCGCCCAGAAGCTTTCGGAGCATTGCCATCTGCTCGTCGCGTGTCGGTCGAACATCTCCGGGCGTAAGCGCAGTAATGTCGTAATGCTCGGAATCTATCCACTTCGGTCCACTGGAAATCATGTTCGGATTAAGGTTGTAGGCGGCTGCGATCAAGCCCTTCAGCGTATAGTCCTTTTCGACAAACCGGTTGACGCCCTGCATCGTTATATAGCGGGATGCCTTGAGGTCAGATGGAACTGGTTTAATTGCCGCAACCTCGAAAGCATCGAACTCTGTGTGGGGAGCTGAAGTTTGAGCGCACACACCAGAGAAGGAAACAATGAGAGCGAGAGCGGCGAGCTGTCGAAGCATTTTGCACCTTTCTACAAATGGCGCGTCATGAACTGCGTCTGCCGGGATTGGGCTGTCAATATGCACACATCTCGAGTGCGGATTGAATCATAGCCGAAAAGCGGTCAGCAAAGTACCAGGATTGGAGCGAGATTTGCGCCTGCGAACGGCACTTGCAACCGAGAAGCACTACCGCGCTGGAGAAGTTTCGACGATCATCGGAGGCGTGTGGCCTGCTTCCTGCGTGGAGCGCACTATGTGCGGCGTGATGATGATCAGCAGGGTGGCGTAGTTTATTTGCGCGTTCTTGTTGGCCACGTTGTCCATTCCGGGAATTTCGCTCAGTCCGGGCGTTCCGCTGATAGCCAGGCTCTCTGACTTATTGAGCTGGCTGGCTACCTCGACTGCTTCCCCTTGCTTGAGCGTGACGACGCCGCTGAGCGCCTCGTTGTTGAGGATGGGGTTGCCGTTGACGGACGAACCGGCCAGGGCGGTAATGCTCAGGTCCACTGTGAGCGCGACGTCGTTATTGCGCAACACATTCGGCGTGACCTTGAGGTTGAGGCCAAGATCCTGGTACTGGATCATCGGAATGGTCGGGACAGATCCAGAAAGTGAAGAGAGCAGCGAGCTGAGGCTGCCGGAAGTACCTGCGCCGGTGAGGCCGGCAATGTTCGGCAGGGAGGGCGACAGGCTGGAGTAGGACGAGGTTTGGATCGGGTACTTCGTTCCTTCCTTGATGGTGCCGGCCTCGTTGTCGCCAAGGCGCAACTGGACGTCGTCGAGTTCGCGCGAGTCTGAACTGTTCAGGTTGAGTGACAGCGTGGCCCCGCCGCCGGGCGAGAGCGCCGATTGCGTGAGGCCGCCACCAAACAGCGCAAGGCCGTTTTCGAAGAGCGAGCTCGATACCTGGCCGGAGGCGAGCAGAATGCCGAGGATTGCGAGCGTGTCGCCGGGCGAAGCGAGGCCCGAAGAGATGATCTGCTGGACGAGACTCTGGTTTGCGTTCAGGATTGCCTGCTCTTCCGCGTAGACATTGAATGCGGTGATGGTTTGCGGCAACTGCACACCGGTAAGGCGCGTGCTGTTGTGAGCCAGCTGAATAATGCGCATGTCGAGCACTACCTGGTTGTGACCGGCCAGCAGGCTGTGCATGTTGGCGTTAAAGGCGTCAAGATCGTCTGCGGGCGCGCGCAGCGTGAGGGCATTGGCGGTTGGGTCTTTTGCCGATTGCGCCACGCCGAAGACGTTTTTGGCGAGGTTCTCGACGTCGGTGAGTTCCGTGTCGCTCAGGCCGCCCAGATAAACCGTTTCGACCTGCTGGCGCATGAACTGTCTGCGGTTGTCGCGCGTGTCGCGGGCGACGAGAACGCGATGCGCGTCCAGCGGGACATAGAACGTGTTGGTCACAAGGCCAAGTGCGCGGGTCGCGGTGACGAAATTGACATCGTCGATATCAAGGCGCATTGTGCCCTGGACGCTGTTTACGCTGTCGTCTATCAGCGGCTCAATGCCATAGGCGCGGAAGACCTGCTGGATGAGCTGGCGCGGCTCGGCGCGCAGGTGAAAGCTTTGCAAGGTAGTTGCGGCGAGCAAAGGCTCGGGCTGGCCCACTTGGGCTGCCTTGTTTTGGTAGATCGGCATGGCGATCTGGCGGGCCTGATCGTCGGATAGCTCATACAAGTGCTGCGCCACCTCTGGGTTCTTCGGATCGAGCTGGAAGGCGCGCAAAAGCAGAGTGCGTGCACCGGCTTCATCGCCTCCGAGCCGCGCTTTGGCTGCCTGCTGTACGAGAGCCGTGGCAGCGTGGCTGCGCGCTACGTCGGCTGCCAAGCGGTAATCGGCGTTGGTCGGGTCGAGCGTGGCGGCCTGCTGGTACTCGGCGAGGGCCTGCTCGAACTGTCCGCTCAGGTAAAGCTTGCTGGCTGACTCGTAGAGCTTTGCGGCGCGGCGTCGCGCGCTGGTGGTTGGCTGCTTTTTGGGCGCGTTCCCGGATGATTCTGCGTTCTGGTCTGTTGTAGTTTGCGGAGGAGCTTTGGCCGAGTACTGCGGTGCGCCGCCTGCGGCCGCTACGGTGGCTTGCGCCTGCATGGCGGCAGGAAAGATGAGCAGCATCAGCGCCGCGGTGGCGAGACGAAGCTGATTGTCCATCCGGCAGCGCCGGTTGCGCGGTTTCGGCCTCACGACTGCTTCTCCATATGTGGCCCCGTGGGTTGACCCGCGTGCGCCAGCAGGCCGGCGAGGGAGGTGGCGCAGACATCGGGCCGATGCTTGAGCAGTTCGTCAAAACTGTAGCGGCCGGTGGCGACGGCGATCACCGGCAGTGAATTGGCGCGCGCAGCTTCGATGTCGCGCGGCGTGTCGCCGACCACGCAGATTTTTGCCGCTGGGCCTGCCAGCTCGCGCGCTTTTTCAGCGGCTTGGGCAATCAGCTCTGCGCGCACAGGGTAACGGTCGCTGAAGCCGCCAAAGCGGAACCACTCGCGCAGCCCGGCCTGCTCAATCTTGATCCATCCGATCATTTCGAGATTGCCGGTGGCCACGCCGAGCAGCGCGCCCCGGGCGGCCAGATACTTGAGCGTCTCTTCGACGCCCGGCATTGTGACTATGCGCAACTCGTGACGCCGCTCGGCCACGCTCGCGCACATCGCCTGGAGGATTGCGTCGATGCTGTTTTCCACCTGCTCGGCGGGAACGCCGGCCAGGCGAAAAGCCTCGCGCAGGATCGCCGGATCGGTGCTGCCGGCCATCGGAATACCGGCCAGCGTAATCTCGAACCCGGTGATGCGCTGCACGCTGGTGACAAAGGAGTCGAAGTGAACGCTGTCCCAACTGCGCAGCAGTGTTCCGTCGATGTCGAAGAGATAGGCGTCCTGCGCATCCCATTGGAAATCCGGCTGAATAAGGATGCGGGGCTGCTCGGTAGAGGCGGTAGAAGTCATGATCAGGCGCGCGGCCAGTGGCAAGGGCGTCACCTTGTACCAGCTTAACAACAAGCGCTGATCCTGGAACGCTGATCCTGGAACGCTTATAGAGCCGGCGGTGAATCACACGAGCCTGCTTTCGCCTTGGCGATGCGCCTTAGCGGAAGCCCTGGCGAAATGCACTGTAGACAGGACGTTCGCTGCGCGGCGGACGCTTGAGGCCGGCGCGAACTTCGGCCAGGTCGAGTCCAAGTTCGGCCATGGCGCGGCTGAGAGTATTGCGATGCATGCCCAACTCTTCGGCTGCCTTGCACTGATTGCCCCGGTGCGCCACCAGCACCTCCCGCAGATATTGCCGCTTGAACTCGCGCACCGCCTCATCGTAGCGGATGCCGCTGGAGTGCATTTGCGTAACCAGGCTGTCCAGTTCTCTTCTCACGCGTCCCCTCGTGCTTGGATCATCAGTGTAAGACATTTTTCCAGGATTGCAGTGCTGATTTTGAATTGCTTCGCGTCCGCATGCGACTCATCGACGCGCCAGGTTTTGTACCCACTTTGGAAAAGTATCATAAGCGCGGGATTTGCGCTTGTGCTCGTCAGGCGCCGCTGCCCGTGTGCGGCCAAAGTGATGACTTCTGTTCCAGTAACGTTAGCCCGTGACGCACCTTATCGGCAAGTTCTCCGGGAGTTATTTGAATGGCTGCATGACATGCGCCCGCGAAATCCCCGGCGAGGCGCGAGTTGTGGAGCAGATTGGCCTGTGGAAAGAATGCTGCGATGACCAGGATCGCAAGCGTCACGAGCACGACTCCCTGAAAGAATCCGATGACCGCGCCGCCCAGCATGTTCAGGCAGCCGAGGCCGAGCCAGTCGAAGGCTCTGCCGAGCAGCTTGCCAATCACATTGGCGATGGCCATGACGACCAGCGCGATCACAAAGAACCCGATGGTGTAGGCGATGGCCGGGACGCGCACCAGCGGTATGATGACGGCTGCCACGCGCGCGTAGTTCCACGCCGCCAGTGACAGCCCGCCGATGAGCCCGATGAGAGAACAGGCCGTGCGAAAGAAGCCCTGCGCCGCGCCGCCCAGAATCGAAAGCACCAAGATGACGATGATTCCCCAGTCCGCCCAGGTCATGGAATTCTCCGCTCTAGAGATTGATATCGTGGCCGGTGAGCCGGCGAAAGGCTTCGAGATACTTGGCCTGGGTGCGCTCGACGACTTCATCCGGCAGCGCCGGCGCCGGCGCCTGCTTGTTCCAGCGGATGGACTCCAGATAATCGCGCACGAACTGCTTGTCGAACGACGGCTGAGCGCCTCCGGGATTCCACGCTGCGCGCTCCCAGAAACGCGAAGAATCGGGCGTCAGCACTTCGTCGGCGAGAATGATCCCTTTCTTTGTTGTGCCGAATTCGAATTTTGTATCGGCCAGAATCAGGCCGCAGGATTCGGCGTGGGCGGCGGCGCGCGCGTAGATTTCGAGCGTGAGCCGGCGCAGCTCAGCGGCATCACCGGGGCCGGTCATGCTCTCTACTGTCTCGAACGAAATGTTTTCGTCGTGCGATCCGTCCTGGCTCTTGTGCGCGGGCGTAAACAACGTTCCGGGCAGCCGCGAGCCATCCTTGAGACCGGATGGAAGCGGAATTCCGCAGACCGTTTTCGTGGCTTGATATTCCTTCCATCCTGAGCCGGCCAGATAACCGCGTGCGACGCACTCGACGGGAAACATCTGCGCACGCTCGACGAGCATGGAGCGGCCTTCGAGCTGCGAGGCGTAGGGCGCGAGCGAGGCAGGGAACCGGCGGACGTCGGCTGTGATCAGGTGATTGGGGACAATGTCGCGCACGAGATCGAACCAGAAAAGCGAAATCTGCGTGAGGATTTTTCCTTTGCCGGGAATCCCGGTGGCGAGCACATGATCGAAGGCCGAGATGCGGTCGGTGGCGACCATCAACAGCGCGCCATCGATGGCATAGAGGTCGCGCACTTTGCCTCGTGCGAGCAGGGGAATAGAGCCAAGATCGGTGGTGAGCAACGCAGTCATGGGATGTGCGGTGGTGAACAGCCGAAGTTTCGATTTTCAAGTGCGTGCCGGGCTTTGTCAATTTCTGCAGCGCACGGTTAGTGGGTCAATTTGAACGCGCATTCTCTCAGAAGCTAAAGCCTGCTCGAATTTGTGGGGTATTTCACGTACGGGCTGAATTCCGTACTCTTCACAACTTCGAAACTGACCGCGTGCCGCGAACGAAGAGCACGCGGACTGAAATAGGGAATTTTCTATGCCTGTTCTTCCGTTACGCGTTCCGGTTCGCCGGCGGCTTGCGCGAGCGGATCGGGGCGATAAGGAAGATAGACGCGGAATGTCGATCCGCGCACCGGGTTGCGCTCTGCCCAGATGCGGCCGGAGTGCTGCATGACGATGGTGCGGCAAATTGCTAAGCCCAGGCCGCTGCCGCCTTTTTGCCGCGAGTCGGAGGCGTCGACCTGTTGGAAGCGGCCGAAGATCGACTCGAGCTTGTCGGGAGGAATGCCGCGGCCGTGATCGATGACGGAAAGCGTCACGCCCTCGGTCTCATGCCGCAGCATGATGCTGACAGTCGAGTTGGGCGGCGAGAACTTGATGGCATTGGAAAGAAGATTCGTGAGCACTTGCAGGAGCCGGTCGGAATCGGCCCAGATCTGGGCCTGCGCGGCGCCGTGGATGAGATGAACGCCTGCGCCATCGGCGACCGGTTGCATGCTGTCGATGGCTTGACGAACGATTTCGCCGAGCTGTATGGGATGGAAGGCCAGCGGCTCGCGGCCGCTTTGAATGCGCTCGAGATCGAGAATGTCGTTGATGAGCCGCACCAGGCGGTCGCTGTTGGTGAGCGCGATGCGCAGCATGTTGGCGGCTTTCTCGTTGAGGTTGCCGAGAACGCCGGAGGAGAGCAGCCCAAGCGCGCCGCGTATGGAGGTGAGCGGAGTGCGCAGCTCGTGGCTCACGGTGGAGATGAACTCGTCCTTCATGCGATCCAGAGCCGAGCGCTGGCTGATGTCGCGGAAGCTGAGGACGGAGCCGGAGAACCGCCCGTGGTCGAAAATGGGGGTGAGCGTATATTCGGCAGGAAAGCTGGCGCCGTCGGTGCGGTAGATGGTGTCTTCTCCGGTGATTGGGTCGGAGACGGGATTCTGATGTTCGACGAATTTGCGCAATGCGCAATCGTCGCTGCACTTGTGGCCGCCCATGGAGGAGCCGTGCAGCAGCTCATGCACCGGCTTACCGGTGAGCCGGGTTGCGGGCGCATCCAGCATGCGCGCAGCGGCGGGGTTGACGAAGCTCACGCGCCCCAGCCGATCCACGCCGCAGATGCCGTCGGCGACCGAGTCGAGCAGGATCTGCTGCTGACGGCTCAGCTCTTCGGCGCGCCCTTTTTCCTGCGTGCGGGCCAGCATCTGGCCCAGCGATGCTGCGGTTGCCTCCAGCGTGACGATGGCTTCGCTGTTCTCGCGCAGCTTCAAATTCGAGTAAAACTCGAGCACGGCCAGCACCTGCGGGCCGACGCGCACGGGAACCACCCATCCTGAAGTCATCTCGTGCCGCCGCGCCGCATCCAGGCGCGGGCTCGGCGGCATCGCGTCCAGATCGGCGATCCACAAGGTGCGGGCTTCCTTCCACGCGCGGCCGGGAAGGTCTGCTCCGCTTGGCAGCGTGAGCCTCTTGCTTTCCTGGATAAGACGTTCGGTGCGGCGGCCCTGAGCTCCCCATGCCGCCATGAACTCCAGATGATTCTGATTTGCGTTTACCAGCCAGGCAAGCCCCAGGTCCCATCCCTGCGAGATGCAGAGTGCTTCCAGAATGCGCATGGTCGCGATTTCGGTAGCGGCGTTTTCGCCAACAATCTGGCTGACGACCAGTTGCAGCGTGAGCCGGTTTTCCCGCTGCTTCTGATGCGTTACATCGCGGAGCAGACAACGCACCGCCATTGGATCGCCGGCGCGCGGACGGCGGCTCAGGCTAAGTTCGAGCTCGACCATGCGGCCATCGGGCGTGTGGTGCCGCAGCGGGGCGCGCTCCACCGTCTCGCCCGCTAATGCGCGGTGGAACAGCGCCGAGGCATGCGCGCGGAAGCCAGGATTGAAAAGGTCTTTGAAGTTTTCGAGCGCCAGCAGAGCGCCGTTCTCCAGACCAAGGCAGCGCTGCCATGCGGGATTGGCGTAGAGAAACCGTCCGGCGGGGCTGAGCGTGGCGATCATCTCGCTCGAGTTCTCGAACAGATCGCGGTAGCGCTCCTGTTCCTGGCGCAGCTCCTGCTCCTGGCGCAGCGCCTCGGTTTGATCGATGGCTACGGCCGTCAGCCCGCAGAAGTCGCCTGTGCTGTCGCGCAGCGGAGAGATGCCGAGCATTACCTGGATGAGTCCGCCATCGTTGCGCACCAGGCGCGCTTCAAAGCTCGGCACCATGCCGTCGGGCAACGCGCGGAGGCACTCCATATACGCCTCCATGCGCGGGGCGCGACTGGAATAACCCGGCTCGAGCATGCCGCAGAGCCTCTGCATCTCGCGCACCAGCCGTTTGCCCTCGCCCGGGGCCAATATCTCCGAGAGTTCCCATTCAACCTTGAGCTGCTCGGCTTCATAGCCCAGAAGCCGCGCGGCGGCAGGATTCACGTATAGGAGATTTCCATCGAGGCCGATGGCGAGCATGGCTACGCCGGCAGAATCAAGCAGAGCCGAGCCGGACAAGGCGGGGACGAGCAGCTGTTGCTTCGGCGCCTGAGCGCGTGCGGCTGGCGCCGCGGGAAGGTTTGCCATGCGGCGCACGACAAGGGCCATGACAGCGGCGAGGCCGGCGAGCACGAGCAGGGCAGTCGTGCGGCCCGGACCTGCAGCTCCGGACAGAATGAAGACTGCAGCGAGGATCAGCGAAAGAATGCCGATGAGCGCGCCGGCTGTTGAGAGCCGCGCGGACGACGTCCTGGCATCACTGCGCGGAGCCCTCACCCCCTGATCGGGCATCTCATCCGTCATTTCATCGGCCTGGGCTGCCATGATCTCCCCAATGCCCAATCGCGCTCAATCGTTTTTCGTCGCCGCAATACCGGCGGGTCAGGACCCGGTCGGTCTGGGACTGGTCCGTTTTGAGCCCTTGAAGTGAAGCGGCAGTTTTCGCGCGATTCGCAGGTAGTATAAGCGCCTGCGTGACTATTTTCCCGTAATTTCCGGTACCTGCAATGTGGATATGCAAGCTATTACTTAAAGTTACCAGGGGTGGTTACCGAGCGGCGATTCTGTCAGCCGGATGGCAGAAGAACCCGCAGAGCAACGGCAAGAGGCAACTGCTCCCCTATACTTGGCCTATGTCGTTTCCAAGCAGATTCCTCGCCTCGATTACCCGCGCGCTGCCTGTCGCCGTCCTTACATTTGTTGCCGCGGTTCCGACTGCTGCCCATGCCTGGGAAAACGTGGGCCATCGCATGATCAACCGGCTGGCGGCGAGCAATTTGCCGCCCGATGTGCCGGAGTTTCTGCGCACCCAGGCAGCCATTGATGAGATCGACTACCTCGGGCCGGAGCCGGACCGCTGGCGCTCGCCTGCAGAGCCGGAGCTGAATGCCGCGCAGGCGCCGGAGCACTATATCGATCTGGAACTGGCCGACAAACTTGGCCCGCTGCCGCACAACCGGTTTGATTTCGAGGCCGAAGCGTATGCCGCGCACGAGAATCCGGCGAAGATCGGCTTGCAGCCGTGGGTGACCGACGAAGTGTGGGAGCGGTTGAAGGCAGCCATGCGCGAATACCGCACGCTGAAGGCCGAGAACAAGGATGTGGCGCCGGTGGAGCAGGCGATCATCTTTTACGCGGCTTGGCTTGGGCACTACGTTGGCGACGCTTCCCAGCCGCTGCACACTACCGTGCAGTACAACGGCTGGGTCGGTCCGAACCCCAATGGCTACACCACCAGCCATAAGATTCACCATATTTTTGAGGGTGTGTTTGTGGCCGACAACATGCACGCGCCCGAGGTACAGGCCAGGATGACGCCGGTGCACGAGATAAAAGGCGACATGTTCGACGCCTACATGGCTTATATCCGCCACACCAACAGCTACGTGGAAAAGCTTTATCAGTTAGAGAAGGTTGGAGGATTCACCGGTGCGGGCACGCCGGAATCGCGCGCGTTTGTAGCCGAGCGGCTGGCTGCCGGCGCAAGCATGCTGCGCGACATGATTTATACGGCGTGGATCCGCAGCGCCGAGCCGGTGCCGGCGTATTCGGGCAAGTGACCAGCGGGGGATTTCAAGCGTATTGTGCCGCTGGCAGCGGAGTATAATCCGCGCACCGGACACATTTTGAATGGAGGCGCGCTGTATGACTGCACAGGGCAGCGGTGGTTTTGGCGGCGGATTCGGAGGGAGCGGATTTGGCGGGGACGGCGGTGCCGGCTTTGGGAGCAGCAGCGGCGTCGGGCTTGGAAGCGGCGCCGATGGTGGTTCAGGTATTCCGGGAACGGTTGCGCTGCCCCCGCCTGCAGTGGTCCCTGTACCCGCGGCCGCACCCCCGCCCGCATGGAACGGCGAGGCTGTTACCTATCCCGCTGAGACTCCGCGAGCCGAAGACCGGCCGGCGTCTCTGGGCAGTGCCGAGAGAGCGGAAAGAGACTTTACTGACCGCTTGCGCTACCTCGAAGACTGGGCGCATGAGAATCACAAGGACGCTCGCCGCGACACCATTGCCTTTTGGATCCTCAAAGTACCTGCCGTTGTCAGCTCCGTGTGCGCCGGCCTGATCGAACACTACCACTGGGACGCGGCGAGCCTGACGCTTGGCGCAATCGCCAGCTTCTGCATCATCATCGATGGGGTGAGGCCGCGGGGGATGCTGCGCAACGTTCACCTGAGGGCGGTCTATGACATCCGCGACCTGGTTGCGCGGATGCAGGGGCAACTGGCTTCCACTGAAGGCGATCGCATTCAGGCGATCAGGAAAATCATCGGCGCCTCCGAGACGGAGCGCCAGCGGATTCTTTCCTATATCAGGGATGCTGAGACCTCGGTCAAACCGAATCACGAATCGGGTCGATCGGATCAAGGCTCCAGCAGCTAATCTCCCGCTTCGGCGGCAGCGATTGCCGGAATGCGTTTGAGCATGGCTTGCAGCGCCAGAGTAATAAGGATGATGGCGGGGATTGCGACCAGCAGCCATCCGGCCATGGCGCGGCCGGCGATTGCGCCCATCTGCGCTGCCAGATGCAGGGGCGAAACCCGCAGCAGCGCCGGAGAAAGGCGTAGCGCCTGCTGTGCGGTGATGGCGGGCAGGGCCGACGGTGAGACGATGTGCGCACCCAGCCGCACAAATGGAACGAGGAGCGCCAACTGAAAAGGCATGGCGGCGTAGTTTGCCGCCTGGATGGCCGGCATGTTGAGCCGCAACGCCAGGGCCAGCCCGGCGCAAAGCAGCGTGGGCGCGCCCAGCACAGGGATACAGCCGATGGTGAAGCCCAGGGCCAGGGTTAACGCCAGCCGCCGCGGCGTGATCCCCTGCCGCAGCCATGCAGCCAGGTTCTGCTCCAACCTTTCGATCGTGATTCGCAGGTGCATGGGCAAGTTCATGGCGTCACAAAATTCAGATGCTCTCATTATCGGTACGGATGACAGACTCATGATGGTTCCTCTGTAAAAGTTTTGTCAGGGGAATCACGGATGTCAGCCCTGGAAGGCAGAGAGCAAGCGAGCAAGAGCGCACCGGAGCGGAGCCGGCGCGTTGGCGGAGCTGCCGTAGACCCATCGGCTTGCTCAAGAGCAATTGCGGCATTTAATCCTCTGTTCACGTTTCCTGTGCCTGCGCTACACTGATTTTCGCAATGTGGGTCTTTTGAAATGCGGATATTAGGAATTGACTGCGGGACCGAGGTTACGGGCTTCGGAGTTGTCGAAGCGGTTGATGATCCGCGCGGGCCGCGTTTGGTTGCGCGCACCAGCGGCGCCATCCGGCTGGCCAAAAACAAGCCCCTGCCCACACGGCTGGAGCAGGTGTTTCGCGAGCTTTCCGCGGAGCTTGAGCGCTGGAAGCCCGATACGGTCGCTGTCGAGGAGGTTTTCTACTCCGTGAACGCGAAATCGGCACTCAAGCTCGGGCAGGTACGGGGCGTGGCGCTGCTGGCTGCCGCCGCGCAGTCGATTCCCGTAGCCGAATATGCGCCGCTCAAGATCAAATCGAGCGTCGTCGGTTACGGGTTGGCCCAAAAGGAGCAGGTGCAGTTCATGGTTGCGCGGCTGCTGGGTCTGGAGACGGTGCCCGAGCCGGCTGACGCCGCGGATGCACTGGCCATCGCCATCTGCCATATTCACACCGCACAAACGCTCGCATTGCAGGGAGCCTAGCTATGAGGCCAGCCATCTTTGCGCCTGCTTTGTCCGTGCCGCTCGCCGCCTTTGCCCTGTTTGCCGCAAGCTGCCAGGCGGAGAATCCGGCGCCCGGCGCGATGGGTGCATCCTCGTCTGCCATTCCGGTTGTTTTCGTCGATTTCTCCAACCCCAGCCTTTCTCCGTCGCACTGGACGCTGAGCATCCACCCGGACGGCAGCGGCCACTTCCGGTCGGAGATGGGCAAGGTTGCTGCCGATTCCGGCGAGGAGATGCAGGTTCCAAATGTGAACCGCGACATCCAGCTCAGCCGGAGCTTCGCGGAGACGGTTTTCGAGACCGCACAACACCACGCCTGGTTCAATGAGAAGTGCGAAAGCCATTTGAAGGTCGCATTTCAGGGAATCAAAACGCTCAGCTATTCAGGCCCGGAAGGCAAAGGCTCCTGCGCCTTCAATTTTTCGCGCGACAAGGAAATTCAAGGGCTGGGCGACTCGTTTGTGGCTGTTGCCGAAACCATCCTAGAAGGCGTACGGCTGGAGATGCTGCTCGAGCACGATCCGCTGGGTCTCGATAAGGAGATCAAGAGCCTGTCGGAGGCGGCTCAGGACGGTCGCGCGCAGCAGATCTGCGTGATCCGCGGCATTCTTGAGCGGCTGGCGCAGGACGACAACGTGATGGAGATGGTCCGCAGGCGGGCCCGTACGCTGCTGGCACGCGCCGAAACGTAAAAGACAGGGAGCGGGAAGACAAGAGAGCTTTTGGCCTGTTCCACATGCATTACGCGACTTTTGGCTGCCCAAAGGTGTCAAATAGAGTGCAGGCTGCCGCGTAAAACCAGGCGCGACGGGGGGAAGGCGGAACGCCATGAAGACCCATATTATGAAGAGCCATTGGCCGGCAAGGTCAATCCCGGCCTCAACTTTGTCCATCAGTTTTTGGGGACTGGTGGCGCTTTTGCTGGTATTCGCGCCGGCCGGGGCCCGGCTGCGCGCGCAGGATTCAGGCCAGCCCGATTCAGGCCAACCGGCCCGCGCCATCCGTTTGAGCTACGTGGACGGCAAAGTTCAACTTGCGCAGGGCAACCAGACCGTCACCGACCAGGCAGTGATCAACTCTCCGCTGCTTGAGGGGATGAGTTTGACGACGGCCGACGACGGACGGGCGGAGATTCAGTTTGAAGATGGCAGCGTGGCGCGCCTCTCGCCCGACAGTTCGCTGACCATCAAGACGCTGCGCGGCCAGGGAACCTCGTCCGACGCAGAGCTGGACGTAAATGGCGGGCTCGCGTACTTCGAGTTGCAGGGCAACGGCCAGGCGGGACAGATTCGCGTGCGCTTTGGCGACAGCGTAGTGACGGGCAGCGGCTTTACTGTCTTCCGCGTAAAAGACGATACGCCTCCGGGCGAGCTTGCCGTCTTTTCCGGTAATGCGCACCTGGACGGCGCGAATGGCCTGGCGCTGGATATTCACGGCGGCGAGAGCGTGGCGCTGAGCAATACCGATCCCAACGGCTACAACATGGCTGAGTCGATCGAGCCGGACTCCTGGGACACGTGGAACTCCGACCGCGATCAGGCGCTGAGCAGCCAGGCGACTGCGCAGACCGGCGCGCCAAGCGATCTGGCGCAGGGCCAGTCGGCTAATCCCGCGTGGAGCGACCTGGATGCGAACGGGCAGTGGTATAACGTGCCCGGGCAGGGCTACGTGTGGTCGCCCTATGATGCGTCCAACGCCGGCTTCGATCCTTATGGGAATGGCAACTGGGTGTGGACGCCG
>JASIJX010000146.1 GCA_030049955.1 Acidobacteriaceae bacterium | reverse complement strand
TCGGCGCGCCTGGCGCCGCGGCTCCGCTGGCGCCTTCGCCCGACCAGCCAAGGCCAATCGCCAAGCCAACGCATGCCAAGGTGCTGTGCCCGCCAGGAGGGCTCGGCTGCAACTGAGATGCAATCGAACGGAAATCCACCTCTACAGCGAGTAATCTAAAGAAGAGATGTCCACGCTTCCCGAAGAACCAGAGATCGACCCAGAGACCAACCAGTCACAAATCACAATCTCCACCGAAGAACCGGCGCAGATCGCATTGCCCACGCCGGCTGCGGCGCCGCTGCCCGCCGCGAAATCCGGCAATTCGATCGGCCTGTGGGTGCGGGATTTGGTGGTCTCGGCTGCTGCCTCCATCTTTATCATTCTGTTTCTCTATCAACCGGTTCGCGTGGAAGGCACCAGCATGCTGCCGCGGCTCGAAGACCGCGACCGGCTGTTTATCAACAAATTTGTTTACCATTTCGAAGCCATCGAGCGCGGCGATATCGTGGTATTTCACTATCCGCGCGACCCGGAGAAAAGCTACATCAAGCGGGTCATCGCCTTGCCCGGCGACCGCATCCGCATCGATCACGGCCAGGTGTGGCTCAACGGCCGGCCCCTCAGCGAAGACTACGTCCCGGAGGAATACCGCGATACCCGGTCAATGCCGGAAATGATCGTCCCGGATGACTGTTACTTCATGATGGGCGACCATCGCTCCATCTCCTCCGACAGCCGCGAATTCGGCCCCGTTGACCGTTCGCTGATCTACGGCAAAGCTGTGTTTGTCTACTGGCCCGCGCACGATGCCGGCGTGCTGCGCTGAATTGCGCTCCTCAAAAAAATGGCTGGACGCGATTGCGCCCAGCCCAAGTTGCCAAAACATTTCTAAAGCAGATGCCTATTCAAACCGCGGCATCTCAGCCTGCTCCGTTCTTTGTATTTCCCCGCGGTGCAGGCTGCAGGCCTACCACCGCGAGATCGTCAGGTTATCGAGGTACACCGTGTTCGACCCCGAATGGTTGCCGTCCACCTGGAAGTTCGTCAGCAGCGTCGACTGCCAGCCAAGCGAGAACTCTGACGGCACCGTAACGTTCAGCGGAGATTCCAGGCCGTCCAGCCACACCGAGTTGTAGGTTACGTTGCCCGAGTCGTCGCGCGAATAGCTGATCTGCACGTGGTGCCACGTATTCGGCGTCCACTGGCTGGCGTTGCAGAAGGCGTGTGAATGTATCCATTGGTCATTGGGCTGCGTGGGAGTGCCGGCATTCTCCGTATAGTCCCAGGTTTGTGACCCGCCATCGCACTGGAAGCCATAAATAATGGTGTCTCCGTTAGAAGTCACCTGGTTCATGTCCAGCTCCAGGTTCAGGATGTTGCTCGCCGAGCTGGTGAGGTATACCCAGCCGTCATAGAAGAAATTCGACGGTCCTGGATCGTTGCCCCACGCCACGTTGTAGATCTCGCCGCCGTAGTTCGTAAAGCTGGTGTTGAACTGGCGGGCATTGCCGGTCAACGAGGGCTGGGACACGATCTCCATGCTGCCGCTCGAAGCTGAGCCGGTTGCCGGGTCATGATTCATTTGCCAGCTGCCGGTGTTCTGAATGTTCGACACGCTGATGGCATTCTGAGGCACGATCTCGTTCGCCGCAGAGTTCGAGTTGACCACAGTGACCGCCACCTGGGCGTAGCACGACGCGCCTGCGTTGCCCCAGCTCTTCACATAGAGGGTGTGCGCGCCGGCAGTCGTCGCAGCCTGCGAATTCAGCGCGGTTCCCGTAAGCGCCGCGGTCGTGGGGTTGGTATCGAGCGAGAAGCCGATAGAGGTCACTGGCTGGCCGGAGCAAGTCGTTGACGTGGCATTCACGTTGAACGGAGAGCCAACTACAGCTCCTGCAGTGGGACTGGTCACCGAGACCCCCGAATTACTCGGAGCCTGCTGCGCGGCGGCGCTTACGGATGTTGAACCCATGACGATCGCCAGAGCAGCGAGCAGTGTGACGGAAATGGAAGAATGTTTGATCAACTTCAATGGAAAATCCTTGGTGTAAATTGGCTAACTTGTGCGGCCAGTGGCCGAATCACTTGCGGCGCCGCGACAACTCGCGGCGCCCGCCTGCGCATCTACCTGAAAAGCAGGAAAGGGTCATTACGTCCCGCGTTTGGGCGCGCAGTTTGGCCGGGCGAAGTTCTGTATCGATATATTTTTTGCATGTGCTTCGCTCCTTTCCGCTTTTCCTCAAAAGGCAAAAAGTTCTTCAGGGCGTGCCTCATCCGCGACCTTCGTGAATGAGGTCTGCAGGCGCTGAATTGCCAGGGGCTGTTTCTGAGCTGCCCGGCGCGATCTGCGCCTTGGGCGGCTGCTTTATCAACCTCTCGGCTCAGCCGCAGAGAGCTTGCTTTCTGCTCTCCGGACGAGCCGATTACGGCTCAGTGAAACGCGACCGAAGTATATCTGGTCGGGCTGGATTCCCTCGTATTCCGCTTCACTCTGACCGGCAGGTAACCAGTCAATGAATTGTGAATCACTATGAGGATCATTACACGATCCTCCCTGCCATACATCCCCCGACATGGGGATAGGGCGGCAACGGAGTCTGAACGTCGTGGATGCACTCAAAAATGTGCTGGACAGCACGTAAGGGATGAGCCGTGCTAACTCATGCCGAATCAATAGAGCAGTGACCCAAAACCGCTGCGATTCGCTCCAGAAGCCTGGCGAGTCAGTGAATCCCCGACAGCCAGGTATAGGGATTCAACTACAAATATGGGGCAAAGATAATTTAGGCAGACAGCGAAAAAAACCCTCTTCCGGCGCCGCTCGCGTATTCGCGGCGCCGGTATCAGGCCCCGGAGGCAATCTCCGCTGCGCTACCAGCGCGAGATCGTCAGGTCATCCAGGTACACCGTGTTCGACCCCGACTGGTTGCCGTCTACCTGGAAGTTCGTCAGTAGCACCGGGTTCCAGTTCAGCGCGAACTCCGAAGGCACCGTAACGTTCAGCGGCGATTCCAGGCCATCGAGCCAAACCGAGTTGTACGTTACATTTCCCGAATCATCGCGCGAATAGCTGATCTGCACGTGGTGCCAGGTGTTCGGAGTCCACTGGCTGGCGTCGCAGTAGGCCTGCGAGTGTACCCAGGCATCATTGGGCTTCTCGACCGTGCCGGTGTTCTCCGTATAGTCCCAGGTCTTTGACCCGCCATCGCACTGGAAGCCATAGATAATGGTGTCTCCGTTGGCGATCACCTGGTTCATGTCCAGCTCCAGGTTCAGGATGTTGCTCGCCGAGCTGGTGAGGTATACCCAGCCGTCATAGAAGAAATTCGACGGCGCAGGATCGCTGCCCCAGGACACGTTGTAAATCTCGCCGCCGTAGTTCGTGAAACTGGTGTTGAACTGGCGGGCATTGCCCGTGATCGAGGGCGAGGACACGATCTCCATACTGCCGCTCGAAGCCGAACCGGTTGCCGGGTCATGATTCATTTGCCAGCTGCCGGTGTTCTGAATGTTCGGCACGCTGATGGCATTCTGAGGCACGATCTCGTTCGCCGCCGAGTTCGAGTTGGTCACATTGACGGTCACCTGAGCGTTACAGGTCGAGCCCGCGTTGCCCCAGCTCTTCACATTGACCACATGCGAGCCGGCAGTTGTCGCAGCCTGCGAGTTTAACTTGGTTCCACCAATCGACGCAGTCGTGGAGCCGCTATCGAGCGAAAATCCAATGGAGGTCACCGGCTGGCCGGCGCAAGTTGAGGCGCTGGCGGTGACGGTGAACGGCGAGCCCACGGACGCGCCCGCAGTAGGACTGGCTACCGCGATGCCCGAATTACTGCCCGATGCGCTGGGAGCGGACGAGGCCGACGAACCAGAGCTGGACGAAGAACCAGAACTCGACGAAGAACCCGACGGCTGCGTGCCGGCAGCGCTGTTTGCGGCCGAGCCGCCGCAACCGGTACCAGCGATCGCTAGAACAACGAGCAAAGTGACGGCAATAGACAAGTGTTTGAACAGCTTCAATGGAAAAAATCCTTGGGAAAAATTGGGTTACTCGTCGAGAGCGGACTGAGTCGCAGGAGCGAAATCGACGGCACGCAGTCACTTCAGTGGCCGCGGCAACCTGTGATCCTGCGTCGCGCCCGCGCGTTATCTGAGGGCCCTTGGGCCGCGCTTGGTGTCGCGCTTGCAGGCGCGCAGGTTGCCGGGGCGAAGCCCTGCGCCGTTGATCATTTGCATTGCTTCGCTCCTCTTCTGCTTTCCCTCAAACGCCATTAGTTCTTCAGGGCATGCCTCTTCCGTGACCTTCGTAGAGAAGGCCTTCAGGGCGCTGAATTGTAAGGGCCGTCTCTAAAGCTGCCGGCGCATTCTGCGTCCGCAGCAGCTGCTTGAGCAAACCTCTTCGCGTGCGGCTCAGCGGACAGAAAGCTTGCTCTCTCCAGGATTGTTTTCCCGGAGGCTCTCTGGGCCAAACCAATTCCGGCTCAGTGAACGCGGCCGATGAACGTCTGGATTTCGGCCGGGCTGGATTCCCTCGTCTTCCGCTTCACTTGACCGGCAGGCAACAAGTCAATGAATTGCTTTAGGGAATCATTGCACGGTCGTCCCTGCCGTGCATCACCCGACAAGGTCATACGGCAGCAACCGGGCCTTATGCCGCGCCATGCCACAGAATGCTCCGGCAGCGGAGCTGGGAGGCTGGACGCAGTTTAGCTCCGCGCAATCAGATGGATCCGAGCAATGTCCCGAGCGCGCACCGCTCAGTGGGCCGGTAACTCCACGACGTGGGTTGTAGGGGTTAATCCGACAGAAGGCGGGTAAAAAATATTGGGCAAGGCGGCCGAAAAACCACTGTTCCGGCGCCGCTCGCGTGTCGGCGGCGCCGGTAACAGGGCTTGAGAGAACCAAGGAGCAACTTCGTGCGGTGCTACCAGCGCGAAATCGTCAGGTTATCGAGGTAGATGGTGTTTGAGCCCGAACCAAGACCGTCAATCTGGAAATTGGTCAGCAGCGTCGTGCCCCAGCCAAGGCCAAACTCCGAAGGAACGGTCTCGTTGATTTGAGCTTCCGTGCCGTCAAGCCACACGGAATGATAAGTCACATTGCCAGAATTGTCGCGTGAATAACTGATCTGGATGTGGTGCCAGGCGTTCTGTGTCCAGTTGCGCACGTCGCACGCGGCGCTCGAGTGCAGCCAGTGGGCGCTCGTGGCGGTCACCGTTCCCGCGTTTTCGGTGTAATCCCAGGTTCCGGAGTAGCCATCGCACTGGAATCCATAAATAATGGTGTCGCCGTTTGAGATCACTTGGTTCATGTCGAGTTCCAGATTGGCGACCGAGCTGATGGAACTGTTGATGTAAACCCAGCCATCCCAGAAGAAGTTCATCGGCACCGTGTCAGCGCCAAAGCTCACGTAGTAAATCTCGCCGCCCGAGCCGGTATACGAGGTGTTGAACTGGCGGGCCTTGCTATTCAACGGGCTCTGCTGCAAGGGCGAGGAAACAAGCGACATGGTGCCGCTTGAAGTGGCGCCGGTGGCCGGATCGTGGTTGTCCTTCCAGTTGCTCAACTCTTCAATGTTGCTCACGCTGGTGGCGTTGGCAGGAACCAGCGAGCTGGAGGTTGTTGGCGGAGCCGTTACCGTAATAGTCGCGCTGGCCTTGCACGTTGCGCCGCTCGTTCCCGTAGCCTCAACATTCACGGTGTGCGAGCCGGCCGCGGCTGTAACCTGCGCCGAGAGCGATGTTCCGGCCGAAGTGGTATAGCTGGTGCTGCTGTCGAGCGCATAACCGAGCGATGTGACGGACTGCGAGTCGCAAGTGGTTGCAGTCGCCGCAAGCGTGAACGGCGAAGTGACCGAGGCGCCGTTCGCCGGGCTGCTGATAACCAGGTTGGAGCCTGTCTGCGTGGGAGCCGTTACGTTAATGGTTTCGCTGGCGTTGCACGTTGCTCCGCCGCTCCCGTTAGCCACGATATTCACGGTGTGCGTGCCGGCTGTGGCTGTAACCTGCGCAGAGAGTGACGTCCCGTTCGTCGTGGTATACGTCGAGCCGCTATCAAGCACGTAGCCGATGGAAGTGACTGTCTGCGAATCGCAGGTTGTAGCCGTTGCCGCAAGAGCGAAAGGCGAAGATACCGTAGCGCCGCTGGCAGGGCTGCTGATGGCAAGGTTCGAAGTTGTCTGTGCAGGTTGCGAAGGCTGGGAAGGCTGCGAAGGGGAGGTTGACGTGGCAGTTGAACTGGCCGAGCCATTGCCGCCGCCACAACCGGCGGCGATGACGACCGGAACGACCGTCATAGAAAGCAAAAAATTCCGGAAAAGGTTCATTGGGGGCCCTTTTGGGTGTGCAATCTCTCCAATCCGTTTCAGGACTGGCCTTTGTGCTGGGGCGAGTGATCGCTGCGGAGGACGGCCGGGCCATAATTGCTGGCCGCTTCCGCTGCTGGAACGTCGCCGGGTTGCGTATTGACACACCTCTCCCGTGCCCTGGCAGGAAGGGGTTTTGCCATAGGTTTTTCAGGGCTGTTCTGAGCTACACCATGCGACTAACGCCGGTTTCGATCGACTCAGCAACCTCTTCGCGTAAAGCTTGGCGTCCAGAGGTCTTCCTCTCTACGGCAAAGCAGATCCGGCCCAAGCGCGAATGCAGGAGCAAAGAAGAGGCGGCGGTAATCCCACCACGAGGAGGGACCCCCGTTTATCCCTTCCGCTCGGCAAAGTGCTTACCGGCAGGCAACTATAGGAGAACTACTAGGGAGATAATACATAAATTCCCCACGCGGAAAAGTAGGGTTTACACCAAAGTTGCAATCGGTTACAGGGCGGATGTGATTGCGCCAATGCAAGTTGCGTAAGATCGAAAAAGACGGGCAAAATGCGGCGATTCTCCGGTGGAATCAAACGGAGGATTGCATCTTTGGGCAATTCTTCGCGGCATACCGGTCCCTGGTCGCCATACCTGCCGCGGCAAAAAAGACTGGTATATTTGAAAGAGCAATCGAACGGTCCTCGCGACTGGCTGCGCTCCCTGGCAATCTGAACAATCTCTGGCTTGCAAAGGCGCGAATGCGCGCGAATGCGGCAGGCGGGTGCCCGGCTGGGCGGTGACCGATCGAATCCACTCTGCGGAGCGGCAATGCAGGCGATTCTCGCGCTCGAAGACGGGCGCATCTTCCGCGGCCTCGGCTATGGCCACCCCGGCGAATGCCAGGGCGAAGTTGTTTTCAATACATCCCTTACTGGTTACCAGGAAATTGCCACCGATCCCTCCTATGCGGGCCAGATTGTCGTGCTCACCAACCCGCAGATCGGCAACTACGGCACCAATCAGGCAGACAACGAAGCGGCCAAGCCCTACATCGAGGGGCTCATCGTCCGCGAGTTCTCGGCCATCAGCTCTAATTGGCGCTCCGAACAGGTCACCGAAGAGTACATGGAGCGCTACCAGGTTCCGGTGCTCGCGGAAATCGACACGCGCGCCCTGGTGCGTCACCTGCGCAACAACGGCGTAATGCGCGGCGTGATTTCGACGAACGTTTCCGATTCCGACGCGCTGGTAGCCAAGGCGCGCAGCATTCGCAAGATGGATGGAACCGACCTCGCGAAAGTGGTTTCAACGCCGTCGATCTACCACATGGATCCGTCGGACCCGCGTAGCCAACTAAGCGATCCACTTCTGGCAAGCTGCCTCGACCAATCGGCCGAAGCGCGCGAGCGCCGGCTCAACGTGGTGGCCTACGACTTCGGCATCAAGCAGAACATCCTGCGCATGCTCTGCCGCGAGAATTGCAAAGTGACTGTGGTTCCGGCCGAAACCAA
>JASIJX010000145.1 GCA_030049955.1 Acidobacteriaceae bacterium | reverse complement strand
TCCAGATGGACTGCTATACCTGCCTGCAAAACCGGAGCGATCGAATCAATGTTCCTGATACTGTAGCTTCCATCTCGCGCTTCAATATTCACCTTAATCAAGGGCTGAGCGTCTTCAGCGAAAAGCATGGCGACATGGCCAAACACCGCGATGACAATAAAAATGGCCAACCGCCCGATACTATGACGTGACATATTGCTTGATAGGGTCGCCTCCACGCTGTCTCTCAATGCTGTCATGGGCCTTTGCGAGGTCAAAGCTGTCCAGCCGCCGTCCATAACACAATCTCCTTTTCTAACGTCGATGGCAGGGCATGTATGTATTAAATTGCGATCCTACGATACACAGCTACTCAGGGTCCATTACCGCTAACTTCGTACTGGCTCTGCTATTTGATTTCCTGGCCATACGTTCGTCGGGAGGTTGGTCGATGCTTCGATTGCCAAGAGCCGGTTGTACTTTGCAAGCCGCTCCGATTGTGTAACGGATCCGTTCTTGAACTGGTCGCCTGCCCATCCCACTGCTAGATCCGCCGCCCAGTTGTCCTCTGTTTCGCCGCTTCTGACGCTGACTGTAACCTGCCAGCCTGCGCTTCGGGCCAATTGCAAGGCCCGGCAACCCTCGGTGAGAGTACCTACCTGATTTACCTTCAGCAGAAGTGCATTACATGCCGATGTTTTGATAGCTCGATTAATCCGGGCCTCGTTGGTGCAAAGAAGATCGTCTCCCAAGATCAGTGCCTTACTGCCGATCGCTGATAGCAGCAGCGGCCAGTTCTCCCAGTCATCTTCAGCGAGGCCATCCTCGATGCTCACCAATGGGTACGAGTCAACCCAGGTTTTCAGACGGTCGATCATGCCCCTGCTTGTCAGGAGCCGATCGCCGAGCTGATAACCTTGCTGCGAGCAAAAGTGGCTGGAAGCCACATCGATCGCCAGCGCGACATCTTGTCCGGCGCAGTAACCAGCAGTCTCGATAGCCTCGATGGCGGTTTCAATCATCTCCTCAGCCGATCGGAACGGCGGCGCCATCCCCCCCTCGTCCGCGCGCAAGAGGCGCATTCCAAAACGCCGCAGCGATATCTCCGCGGCCACCTGATAAATCTCGCAACTCATGACCAGCGATTCATCTACGCTGCGCGAACTCGCCGGAACAATCAGCACATCCTGAATTGCAACCTGCTGGCCTGCGTGTTTGCCTCCGCTGAAGAGGTTGATGGTAAGGCGCGGTAGAGATGAGGGCGCGAATCCAGCCATTCGGGCGAAATACTGCCAAAACTCTTCGTTGTTTGCGGCCGCCGCAGCTCGCGCGAAAGCGAGAGATACGGCGAGGATTGCGTTAGCGCCGAGCCTCGACTTTGCCGGGCTGGCATCAAGAGCGATAAGACGCATGTCGAAAGTGGCCTGGGAATCGAAGGCGTGGCCCAGGAGCCCATCGTTCAACTCTCCCAGGATGCTTCCCACCGCCTTCCGGCATCCCATCCCCCGGTACCGACGCGGATCGCCATCGCGCAGCTCGACAGCTTCGGCAGCTCCGGTGGAGGCACCGGACGGAACCGATGCGCTGCCTGAAACACCGCCCTCCAGATAGCACTCTGCATAAACCGTCGGCCGGCCACGGCTATCGAGAATTTCTCGAGCTGCGAGGCGCTCTACTACGAACATGCAATCTCCTTTGCAAAGCTGTCGATAAGCTCGTGCAGGGAATCTGGGTATTTCCGAATCAACGACAACACGGCCCGCTTCTGGCGGTCGCGTTCAGCGTCTCCCAAATATTCCAAAGGCGAGCGGCCGGCGACTCGCGCCAGAAGGCATGCCAGGGTGTGCCTGCAGGCTCTGCCTTGAAATTTGGGCCCGAACTGCCGCGCCCGGGCAACTAGCATGTAATGCGAAACGTACAGTCTTGCGCAGTCAAGGAACCGTTCTCGCAATATTTCACAATGATTGCTCTTGCTGAGAAGGTGAGTCAGAGAAAAGCCGATGTCGAAAGCCGGATCTCCGAAATGAATTACCTCGTGGTCGAGTAAAACCAATCGGTCATTGTGAACGAGGATATTTTTCGGGCTATAGTCTCCGTGGACTACTGCGATCTGCGTTCTGCGAGTGTCATCAAGCAATCCAGAGAGAAAATCACGCGCCCCAGGAACGCGAGCTCCGGCGTATTCGTAATACGGCTCGAGACGAAGCGATTCAAACCACGTCAGGTCGCGGAACGGCTCATAAAACTGTTTGCTGTTCTGAAATGATTTTGAGTGAATGACTCCGATGATCTCTGCGAACTGGAGGATATGATCGTGCGTGGGACCTTCGTCGAGCAACATTGCTTTCCAATTGTGGTGCTCATGGGGCACCGCCTTCATCGCAATAATGTGCTCCGTGGTGTCCTCGAAGATGAGCGGTGTAATGGTCCCTGCGGGAGCTAATTTCTCGAGATATCGTAAGCCGAGCGCCTCTCGATGAATTCGACCCGGATCGCTGTACCAATCCGATGCAACACGCAATTTGGCGAACGCCTGCTTTACGACAAAGGCCGGTCGCGCATGCGGCTCAACCAGAAGTGTTTTATTTGAGACTCCGCCGGCGAGAATTTGCGTCGTGGGAGAATCGTCCGGGTCGATCAAAGAATGTTTGCGGAGGTAAGGTATCAGAAAGGACGCGCATTCTATATCGGCAATCTCCGTTTGGCTGCCCGGATGAAGCGGCTTTGGCAGCGGCATGTGCGTCATTCCGGATTATCCTCTATGGCGAGCTGCTGGCGCTTTTCATTGTCGGACGTCCAGTCGTTACGGCGCCATTCAGCTACCCGTCAGAGCGCGGCATCGTGACTCACTGGAAGTTGAAGCGTAATACCCCTTGTATAGATACTCACCGCCAAGGTTTCAGCAATTTACAAACCCCGGTGTAGCGCAATTTGGTCTCCAAGGAGGACCTTATTGCGATTGAGTCGTTTTTCTACCTTTCCATTCTAACATTTCAATTAACTTATATATAATAGTAATTTAAAATTGTGCTATAATAACATTTATCTCGTACAAAACTGCTTTGCAAGCCAATATATTCGCGTGAATGCTTTGGTGATGGACGTTTGAATGTTCTGGTGAACGCAAGTGGGACCTGTCCGATTGACAATGATCTCCTTTGAGAGCGAGACAGAATGACTCCGGAAAAAGCAGGCGAGAATGCATCGAGCGAAGCTCGCGGCCCCAGAGATGTTTGGGACCGGCGGGAGTTTCTTGGCAGGACCTCGGCCCTGGTGGCGAGCACCGTGCTGGCGGCCGGTAGCCGTCCCGCATTAGGCGCAACCGCACCGGCAATTCAAACGAAGACCGCGGTGCTGGTCAATCAGTTGGGCTACGATGCCGGGCAGGAAAAGATCCTTTTGGTGCAGATTGCGGGCGGCTTGCCGCAGCTCTCTGCACCGGAGTTTCACCTAGTCGATGACAAGGGCCGAATCGTGTTCACGGGCAATCTAAATGCCCGCGGGAGGGTAAACGCCGGCACGGCGGGTGACTGGGGCGCAAACTACTGGACAGGAGAGTTCAGTGCATTTTGCGCAGAGGGTGTGTATCACGCCAAAGTTCTAGCCGGCGCAGCAGAATGCAGTTCGTTTCCATTCCGCATAGGCGCACACGCCCTTTTCGCAGAAGCTTTTGCGCCAGCAGTCCAGTTCTTTCGCCTGCAGCGATGCGGCTGTGCGGTGCCTGGATTGCATCCGCCATGCCATCTGGACGACGCCAAAATTCCGGCCGCGATGGGCGGCGGGCATCTGGATGCAACCGGAGGATGGCACGATGCAGGCGACTTCAACAAGTACACCTCGCTGGCTTCGCGCTCCGCGTATGCATTGATGGTCCTGGCCAGGGAAAGCTCCAGGAAAGGGTGGCCGGAGGCTTCTCGACAGAACCTGTTGGACGAAGGACTGTGGGGTTCGGAGTGGCTGCGCAAAATGTGGCAGCCGGGCAAGGGAATCGTTTATGAAGATGTCTGGAGCGGCTATGGTTACTTTCGCGGCACGCCGGATAAAGAGACTGATAACCGCATCGGCACAGCAGACGACAGGCCATTTCGCGGTCAGGCGCCGAGTGCTATGGTTGCTGCAGCCTTAGCTGCTGCGGCGCGCGCGACAGGCCGCAGCGATTTCCGTGAAGCGGCCGAAGACCTTTGGCGAGGCGCTGTCAAAACGGGCTCGAACTATCCGGAAGACGCATGGGTAGCGACCTGCAACGGGGTTCCCGATCTTGGCGAGGATACGAAAGGCAGGATGGTGCGCCGCACTGCGCAACTGCTGCTGGCGGACCTGGAGCTTGAAGCTTTGACCGCTGAGCTTTGCTACCGGGACGATGCGCGGTCGTGCGTCGAGTTCTTTCTGCACGAGCAAAAGCCGACCGGCCTGTGGCCTTCCGACTTTCTTTCTAGGATTGTTTTTGAAGGCGAACCTGCCGCGGCGTTGGCACTCTATGTTGAAGCCCATCCACAAGACAATCTGGCGCCACGCGTGCGCGAGTCGCTGAGCCGCTGGCTTGAAAAACAGTTGAGCCGTACAGCGAATCCGTTTGGACTGCTGCAGTGGTCTGAGCGTGACATCCTCAATCCCTATGTGGGGAAGACTTGGTACTGCGGACAGAACGGTCAGTATCTTTCCAACGCCTGGGCGATGGCACTGCTGGCGAAACTTCTCGCTGAACCACGCGGACGACTGGCAGCCGCGCACCAACTCGATTGGGTGATGGGACGCAATCCGTATAATCTTTGCCTGTTGCAAGGGACGGGAACCTCCAATCCGCCGCAGTTGTTTCCAGGGTGGACACCGGAACGGGGACGGAACCTTGTCACGGGCGGCATTGCACCTGGTTTCGTCCGGCCGAAAGCACGCGAAGACCGGCCCTCGTTTGACCTGCGCGAGCCACCGCAAGAAGTGGACTGGCATACCAACGAACCCTGGGAGCCGTATAATGCGTATCTCCTTCTTACGCTGACAGCGTTGCACAGCGACGCACGCGCGTAGATGCGGAGTAAGCACCTGAAACCCGAATCAGCAGGATGTACTAGAGCGAACGCCTACGGGGACACATATCGCTACCCCATCTCCATTCGCATTGGTGCTGTCTTCGCCATGAGTTGATGGGGCGAAGACAGCCCGTCGAGACGAAGTTCCAGCTGTTCAAGCTCCCTGGTGAGCTTTTCGCTCTTGCGGCCGAAGATCATCCGCCAGTACTTCTCGATGACCAGCTTCAGATGTTTGACCTCTTGACGTCCTCGAGCCGCAATTCATCGTGCCATAAGTGTGTATAGCCCATCCTTCCGGCTATTGTTCCTGAGATCGTATCCAACTCCAAGAGTGCACGCTATATACCGGTGCCGGCGGTTCTGATCCGCTTCCTTTGACTGACTGCCAGATGACGCGGTTAAGTTCCTGGTCCGGAGCACTGTCGGGATGAGAAAAATCCCAGCTTGCCGATTTCTTTGCCCCCGGTGCATTCGGCGAATTTTTTTCGTCAAGTGATACTCGCGCTGGTATGTGGTTAAAGGGGGCGAGGTTCGGCTGCTTGTCAAAAAGTCCAAGCAGGGTCGGCGCGCGATCATCAAAATAGTTCATGCTATCGAGCCCAAGAAGTTGTTCAATCGTCTTCAGTACAGCAACTGTCGAAAACTGTCCATGCTCCACTAGGCCATGACGGACATAGGGTGAAATAACAAAGAGCGGCGACCGATGACAATCGACATGATCAGGACCGTCCTGCGAGTCATCTTCAAGAATGAAAATCGCTGTACTTGCCCAGAAAGGGCTATGTGAAACGTCGTCTATCAAGCGGCCAACAGCGAGATCGTTACTTGCCACCAAAGCTCGCGGAGTATTGCCGCCTGGACGCGTGCCCACCGTGTGATCGCTGCCAAGATACAGAAGTGTGAGAGCCGGCATATTACCGGTTCGTACCATGCCATGAAACTCACGCTCCCACTCGTTTATGTGTCCTTGATCGTCGAAAAGATCAGGATCATAGAGCGGATCGTAATGGCCTACAAGGTTCCGAACCCATGCGCGCGACCGTTTAGGATTTTTATCGTCTGAAACACACCAAATTCCGTAATCCCTATAGGTAATATTCGCCTTGTGTGCTGCGTCCCATAGAAATCCGGATGCAGGAACGGCGACGGGGTGATCATGAGTTGCGTCTCCTCTGAGGACCGATCCCCACAAATAGAACTTCACATAATTCCCATACGTTGCCGGCCAAAAACGTTCCACGAAATCCGTCGACTGACCAGCCATACTCCAGAGATGGCCATTCCAACTCACATCGCCGTCAACATAGAAGTTATCAAAGAGGACAAACTGCCGTGCCAGCGCATGCTCATTGGGGGTTATATTTTCACCAAATAACGTCAGGCTCGGATCACCGTTGCCTTCCGGCATATCACCCAAAATCTGATCGTAGGTGCGATTCTCCTTCATGACATAGATGAC
>JASIJX010000019.1 GCA_030049955.1 Acidobacteriaceae bacterium | reverse complement strand
CCTGCAGGATAGGGCTGTCCGAAAATGGCGGGAAATGTTGCCGACAGCGTGACTGCCTGGGTACTGGCATCCCACAGCTTTATAAATCCACCGTCGGTCGCATCCGAGCCGGAGATCCATGCCTGATAGCTCGAGGTATCCGGCTCAATGTCGTAAATGTGTGGCGAGGATGCCGTTTGGGGCGAAGAGACTGTTCCGCCGAATACGGGGATGGCTGTCGAGCTCAGGGTGTTATCGCCCACCGAAACGCTGTCCATGCCGGTGACCATCACTGCGTTGGAGTTGTTATCGCTGGAATTGCCGTCGAAGTCAGTGATATAGAAAGCGCGGTTGGGAACATCGAGGGACGTGGTGAAGGGCTGCCACGGATACGGGAGGGGAGCCTCGCTCATGGAAGGCGAGAACGTGAAGATGTCAAAGGCGACGTAGTCGTCGACTGTCGAGTTATAGTAGTTGCCTCCAGCGACGAGAAGACTTCCCGATTGCGGGTCCGAAACGATGGAGTTGGCGTTGAAGGCGCCTGTCGGCAACGCCTGGCCAACCGCGCCAATTTGCGTTGTGCTCACGGTCAGCGCGCCGCCGGTACCGGGCGTTATGGTGTAAAGCAGTGGATAATCGCCGCCATATCCCTCTAACAGTACGCCCATGGCGTAGACGGTGTGGGTGGCCGTGTCCACGCTCAGCGATTCGATGGGCGCATCGAGAGCGGTGTACGGGCTGAGCACCTGCGGTTCGGCTCCTCCGCTCAGCGCCACGATGGTTGTGGAAGTGGGTCCCGCGGCGTAGACCTTGTTCAGGCCGGGGTCGACGGCAAGCAAGCTGAGTTGCTGATATCCGAGACTGGCGTGGTCCACTGATAACGTGTACGACGAGGGCTGGCCGGGGACGCCGTTGATGACGTACAGATTGCCGTCGGCCGAATTGCTCACATAGACAAGGTTCTGCGTCGGATCCAGGGCCAGCGTCAGCGTCGAGGTCGAGCCTCCGTTGTTCAGTCCCACCGGGATCGAGGCGAAGATGCGCTCACATCCCGGACAGACGTAGTTCGATCCGGTGTTGATGACGTTCACCGTGTTGACGCCGGAGACGAAGTAGAAATCACCCGTGTTGGGATTCAGAACCCCTTGCAGAGAGCCGAACTGAGCGCCGGAGCTTTGGGGAACGGGGATGCTGGAGAGCGTGAGAGTAGAGGGTCCGGCGACCAATGGATGGATGCGGCGGATGCGCTGGTTTTCCGAGTCGGCCATGTAGAGATTGCCGGCGGAATCGAGGACAAGCTGGTCCACACCGTTGACCTCGGCGCTCGTGCCCAGCCCGCCATCGCCGGAGTAGCCGGCCGTTCCTGTGCCGGCGAGGACGGTGATCGTACCGTCGGGCGTCACCTGTTCCACGTATGAGCTGTATTCGTCGGGGAGCTCGGCGGTAGAGATAAGAAAATCGCTGCTGCCGTTGATGGCGAGGCCCGAGGCGTCAAAGAAAGTGTTATTGGCTGACACGGCAGCCACGCCAGTAGTGATGTTCTCAATTTTGTCACTACCCGACATGTCCGGTGTGCCGAGCCAGTCATTCCCAACCTGGCCGGCAAGAATTCCGAACAGGTTCCCGCTCGTTGGGTTGCCGCTCGTGGGATCCACGGCCAGCGCGGTGTAGGCGAGGTTGAAGAGCTCCGAGGCGGTCAGAAGCGTCTCTGTAGTCCAGCCGCCCCCGCTTGCGGGGGAAAACTCGTCAACTTCGCCCGCCGGCACTCCGTCCTGGGAGCTCGTCAACAGGAAAGAGCTGACGTAGACGTTGCCGCTCGCATCGCACGCCACCGCGAGCGGATAGAGCGGGCCGCTGGGCAACGGCAGCGCGGAGAGAGTTCCACTGGAATCCACCTCGTCGACGGTTCCCGCGGTCGCGGTCTGGCCCGAGAATTGGGGAATGAACGGATCAATGCCATGCGAAGCAATGAACACGTTGCCGTTGCAGGCGGCGAGCGAGACCGGATAGGGCAGGAACGTCTCGGTCGGCGAAGACTGGGGCGGCGCGTAGCCGCATGTTCCCGGCGAGGTGGCCAGAATGCCGGCGAAAATGCTGGTCTGGTCGTTTTGCGTCTGCCACACCACGCAGTTGTTGGCGTCGGCGGTGTAGATAGTGGCGCCCGCACCGGAGCCGATGACGGCGACGCCGGTGGGCAATTGCAGACTGGATCCGCTTGCGTTCCCCACGAGCGACGGGCCCACGACGGTGGTGATGACGCCGGACTGGGCCGGTGCGGCGGAGGCGTAGCAAAAGGCGAGGAGGGTGGCGAAGACTGCGATTAAGTGACAAGGCACTGGCGGAGACGCCGCAGCGGTCCTGTGCCGGGGCTTCAAATAGCGAATTGTGGCTGGCCGTCTCCGCATCACCCTTCCTCCTCACCGCATCCTGCGCCGCATGGTGAAGGTCGCCTCAGCTACTGGAAGCTGAGGGTGACGGTGACGCTAACGGTCTGGCCGGCAGACACTTGGACCCGTTGAAATGCGGGCGGGCTCGTCTGGTCCGAGGCGGACGTCAGGTAATACCCATATGCGGTCCCTGAGATGGCATTGTTGCTGACGGCTGTCAGGCCGGGCTCAGTTTGAACTAAATCGATCGTGCCAGACTGACAAATCTCGCTAAATGTGGTTGCCCCCACAGTCGGACACGTCCCCCCCGGAGGGACCGGTGAGATGGTCGCGGAAAGAGTCAGTGTGCTAGGCGCATTTTCGGCGCCCAGACTTGTCCCCGAAGGCAGCGTACTCGTAGCAGGCACTATGCACGCGATATTTTCGGTGTTATTGGGTGCACAGGGTGCAGCTCCCGATTCCGATGCCAGGTAAATATTCCAACCGGTAACGGCTGCGTTGCCCGACAGCAGCATGACAAGCGTCTGCTGGCCAGTACCAGGCTCCCCCGTGGTTATGAGCGAGTTTTCAAAGTCTCGGTGCTCGGTAACGGTCCCATCAGGATTCTTCACTTCGATGATCCAGTGTCCGTGCACCTTGATCCCTTCGTGCGGCCCGCCTGGCTTTCGTGCCGCCGTGTTCCGCTCTTGAGCGTGTCCTGGCGCAGAAGCACTCCCAGTTTGTGCCGGCATCGCCGAACTGGCGACTGCCTTCGCCTTGACCGGCGAATCCGGCGCCGCGGCGGCTTGCCCGTGTACCGACGGAACCGCGAGGCACAATGAGCTCAGAACGGAGAGAACCAAGGCAAAAGGCGTTGAGCGCCGAAAGGGAGAAACGGCCCTCGAGTAATTCGGGGCGGGGAAGACTCGCATGGAAACGCTCCTTGACCGGTGCTTTATGGGTGGGGGTGGCACGGATCATGGAGAAGATAAGAGAGCTTTCACGGCGGGTCAATGGACCGAATCTGAATTGAATCTGAACTCTATCTGTACAAGCCAGATTTTTGATTCTGCATGACTTCTGCCGGAAGAATAGCCGCGAAGCCCGGGCCGTGGTATCGTTAATGCCACCTACATATTGTTGGCTGTTCCGTTGCTGTCTGGTGAGGGCCTTGCGCCATGGAGCGTTCGACGCACCTTTCCGGTTACCGCTTTGCCTCTTTTGCCCTTGACCTGAGGTCAGGTGATCTCAGCCGGAACGGAACGCGCATCCACCTTCAGGAAAAGCCATGCAGCTTGTTGACGGCTCTTCTCGAGCGTCCAGGGGAAGTCATCACACGCGGCGAGTTGAGGGAGCGTCTCTGGCCGGGAGACACTTTCGTCGATTTTGAAGACGGCCTGAACACCGCCATGCGCAAGCTGCGCGAGGCGTTGAACGACGATCCGCAGTCTCCCAAATTTATTGAAACCGTGCGGAGGCGCGGCTATCGTTTTCTGGCGACGGTGGAGCCGCTGGAGCAGAACGGCTACGCTCGAGACACCGAGAAGGCAGAAGCAAGTCCGGCGGATAAGAAAGGTGCCTCCTCCTCTGTTCCAACACAGTCGATTTCACTTCAACAATCCGGTACTAGGATTGCGAATCGAGCTAGGTCATTCGCGCGGCTGTTGAAACGGTCTTTTCTGATTGGCTGCCTTGCCGCAACCTGTGGCGCGGCCCTCTGGATTTGGCTGACCAGGAGCCACCCCGTCCTGTCGTTCAGCAGCCGCGATCCGATTCTGATCGCGGACTTCGACAATCAAACCGGCAACCCGAGGTTGGGTAATACCCTGAAGACGGCGCTGACTGCCAGCCTGGAACAGTCGCAATACGTTAGGATTTTCTCCAGTCTTGAGGTACAGGGTGCATTGCGCCTGATGAAGCGCAAGGAAGATGACCGTATCACACTGGCGGTGGCGCAAGAGATCTGCCAACGCGAAAACATTCCGGCGCTCATTGCGCCGGGCATCTCGCGAATAGGCCAGAGTTTTGTGCTTTCGGCACAGCTTTTCGATCCCTCTTCCGGCGCATTGCTACGCTCCTACTCGCAACGTGCGCAGGACGAAGATGCAATTCTTAACGCAGCGGATGTAATCTCCGCGGACATACGACGCGATCTGGGTGAATCGCGATACGACATCCATAAGTTCCACAGGCCTCTGCCGCAGGTGACGACCGCCTCAATGAAGGCCCTCGAGAACTACGTGGACGGCGCCGAAATGTTTGACCACGGCAGAGCGGATGATGCAGTCCGGCTTTACCAGGCGGCAATCGCGATCGATCCCGGATTTGCCATGGCGCACAGCGACTTGGGATACGCCTATAACAGCTTCTACTTCAACCAGCCGAAGCTCGGAGAGCAGGAGTTCCGCACGGCGCTTGCGCTCTCAGCGAGAACCACAGATCGCGAACGGTCATGGATCGAAGTGCGCTATGCCGAAAGCACGGGTAGAGTCGATGATGCGCTTGATCTCTACCGATCCTATCTGCAGCACTATCCCGATGACTGGGTCGCACAGTATTCGTTCGCGCATTTGCTTCGTACGCACGGTCACGTCGCAGAAGCAATTGATATGTACCAGAGCTTTATCCGCAGTCATCCTGACGACGCCGGAATCTCCATTGAACTGGCGACTGCGTATTCTGAACTCGGGCAGTGGCCGCAGTCGATTCAGGCTTACGAACGGGCTATCTCCCTCGATCCTCAGATGCTCTTCCTCGGAGATGTCGATCGCGAGTATGGAGTCACTCTGCTGAAGGCCGGACAGGAATCGAAGGCTGAGCAGGTATTCTCCGCCATGCTCGCGAATCCGGGCAGCTTCGCAGATGGAGAGAGGTCGCTGGCTTTTCTTGACCTGTATCACGGGCAATATGCAAGCGCGCGGCAACGACTCATGTTGGCGCTCGCGAGAACAAAGGCGGCCTTCTCAATTGCCCGCATTCGCTACATGTTGGCCTCGGTCGAAGACGGCGAGGGAAATCGGCAAGCACAGATCGCTCAACTGGACAGAATCTTGACGACATTCGATTCTCTCGGACCGAAAGCTGCCTATGGTTCTCTGCTTGGCCAGGCCTACGCTCGTGCGGGGGCAGTTGGCACCGCAAAGAAGATTCTCACCAAGATTGCACCAATTGTGAATGAACGGAGCGAGGACGAGGTGGCCTACATTGAAGTTCTCAAGGCTGAGGTAGCGTCTGGCGAGGGAGACTATGCAACAGCGCTTCAGTTTCTTAGGCCTCCTCAGGCGGATGATAAAGAATCAACCGCGGCAGTCGTATGTGAGTCGCTCGCCCACACTTACCAACAAATGGGAAAGTTCGACGAAGCGGCGAAGTGGTATCTGCAATTCTTGAACAACGGGAACTCGCACGCTATCGGCTGGGAGCCTCAGCAGCGCTTGTTTGACGCGTACTATATGCTCGCGCTCGACTACGAACATAGCGGCGACCATAACCAGGCATTGAACATGTTGAATGCATTGCTTGACGCATGGAAGAAGGCCGACCCCAATCTACCTTTACTCAAGAAAGCCCGTCTTTCCCGAGTACAGATGCTGCGACCTGAAGGCTAGTTACAGCATGTTATCGAGCGGCGTTCCCTCATCCTAGTTATTAGTTGATAAGCGCGGTCTATGGACTGTGGCTATAAGCGGGCTTCTGTTCAGTAGCTGTTTCCGAACCCACACCTTATGGAACAGCCGGATCGATGCTCCAGCGACAATGGTCGGCCCGGTATATAACTGTGCGGCGACGGCTGTTGCTGCCGCGCATTGACGAAGCGCACGACATCCTCCCGTGCTGAGATGTACGACACAGCTACGTCAACCACAGTCAGTCCCACTGTAACGCCCCACCAGTTTCGTGCGAATTCAGGGTCTAAAACCGCCTCGCTCGCCCCAACTCTCCCAATAGATGCCTCCTGTGTCCACTCGCTAGCCAAGTCACTGATTACCATCCTCGTCTGTGTAGATCACTGTCGGGCCAACATACTCCCAGCTTTGACTACTTGTGCCATCGGAATCAAGTTGACCGATCTTCCGGTCGAGACCGCTGCGCAGACCGGGCAAGGTCGACTGGCTGTTCGTCTTCAGCTGCGCCGCGCACAACCTGCTGCGCCTGCCCCCGCTACGCCGCAGCGAATTTCAACAAGTTCCTAGAGGAGTGCAGCGAGTTGCCTCTAGGAAAAAAGCAGTGCCATTCCCACACAGTTGCCTTCTAAAAATTGAATTTCAGAGCAGCTTGACCGATCCGTTGATCCGCAGCCTTTTGGACATGGCCGAAATTTACATCATTGATGTTCCCGTCGACCGAGCCATTGGGATAAAACTGCGCGTGATTGAAGACGTTGAACATCTCAATTCGCAATTCCAACGATCGTTTCTCACCGAGATTCGTCATTTTGTGCAGAGCCATATCGTAATTGCCGAGCCCCGGTCCATAGAACATCCGGCGCTTTGAATTTCCCTGCGTGCCCAAAGCGTTGGGAGTGAACGCAGCACTGTTGAAGTACGAATTGCCGTTACGCGGATTGCGGTTCAAGCGATAGCCACTGCCATCGTAGTTCGGCATATCGATGCTGGTGGAATTCACTCCGTTGTTCTGTACCTGGACAAGATAGTTGTCACCCTGGCTCGCGAACGTGACGGGAATGCCCGTTGCGAAGCGCGTAATTCCTGAGAGCTGCCATCCATCCACCCAACGATTGTCTTTACCGGACAATCCATCGACCGGCAGGTCGCAGTTATAGCTCGCGACGAAGTTGTGCTTGATGTCGAACGCCGAAGGTCCATCAAGCCGGTGGTAGTTATAGGGATCCACCTGCTCCTGGATGTTCGAAGTCTGATCGAGACTCTTGCCGTAGGTGTAACTGCCAAGAAAAGTCAGCGGGCCAGAGGTGTGCCGATAAGTCAGCTCCAAGGCGTTGTAATTGGAATTGCCCATGTTCTCGTAGTAGGCGTCGGTCCCGATCGTGTTCGGGAAGGGCGAGCGTGTTCCGTTGACCACCGTTCCGTCCGCCCGCGTATACACGCCGTTTTCGCCAAACGGTCCGCAGGTTGGCGTGCCTGGCACGACATCCTCCGGTTGGCTCAGGCTGAGGCAGATAGATGGAACACCTGGGTTAGCGTCATGCACGGTAAGCAGATGACGCCCGAGCGATCCGATGTAGCCGGCACTCAGAACGCCGTTCGAGCCGATTTGTCGTTCGATGGTGAGGTTGTATTGCATGGCATAGGAGGTCTTGTTCTTGTACCACACACTGCCTGCGCCGCTGATCGGCGTGTAGCGGGACCAGTCGACATTTGCATCTGGATGCTCGACGGAGACGGTATAGGGCGGGACCTGGACCGGGAACTGTTGAATGTACTGCGTTCCTGTCAGAGCTCCGATGAACGGTGTTTCCATCACGGGCGATTCGGGGCTCGTATAAGTCAGTCCATATGGCGGATTGCCAGTCGGATAGGCAACCGTCAATCCTTGCGGAGACGAGACAAATCGCCCACCACCCAAGCGGATGCTGGTCTTGCCGGGACCACCCGTGACCTTTGAGAGGAACGCGCTCGTCGGAGCGGGCGACCACGCAATTCCCAGGCGCGGGGAAAAGTTGTCCAATGGCGTCGGTGCAATTCCGCTCGGAATCTTATGGCCATCGGGCAAAATATCTCCCGGCACAAGGTAGCCCAACGGCGCACCTGGAAAGACTTGCGATTCTACTCCCTGAACAAAGGTGGTGATCTGGTGATATTTTTCCGCCCAGGGTGTGACGTAGTCCCAACGCAGACCATAGTTGAGAGTGAGATTTAGCCGGATGCGATAACTGTCCTGCACGAAGAGGTCTTCATCGGCGGCGCTTTCGTAGAAGTTGGGTGAAGACTGCTGAGAATAGAAATCCGGCAAGCCTAAGAGAAAGTCTGCGTACCCGTTTCCGGTGCTCTGCGAGCCGGACCCGAAGAAAGAGAATGTGCCATTGGCAACCAGATTCGGCGCCTGTTTTACCTTGAACCAGATGTAGCGGCCGCCAAATTTGATGGTGTGATTACTGAGCGTCTTGATTACGCTCTCGCTCAGATCGTAGTTGTCGTTAACCTGGCCAAGCGAAAACGGATTCGTGCCGACAGCGAAAGAGTTGAAGTACATCATCTCAACGCCTGCCTGCTGTGGGAAGCCTTGAATGATCCCTTCTCCACCAGTCTGGATCCCTTGATCGCCCAGCGTCACGCCAACACCGCCTTTGGGAGTACCGATTTGATTGTCGAGACGAGTCCAACCGAACCGGGCTTCGTTGACCATCGATGAGCCAAACGGCTGCGAGTTGCTCATCACCGCCGACCGGTCTATCCCGTTGGACGTGGCGTCAAAGATTTCACCGTTATTGCCAGGCACTGTTGCGCCGCCCAGCCCGCCCGGATAAGGATTGTCGAGATTGTATTGGTCCTGGAAGTAGTAAATAGATGAGGCGCCGTAACGGTTCGAGTTGAAGTCCAGTCGCCCCGACGCCTTATTGTCGTCGATGGTGTACTTCGCAGCTCCAGAGGAGAACTCGTTGGCGCCGAGGTTCGGCATCGGGATGTACTGAAGCATGTGGGCTGGAGCATTTCCCCAAGCGCGCTGAGGAATCAGCGCGTTGGGAAAGACGCACAGGCTGGAAGAGTCACAGCCTTGAACGTAGAAAGGCTCGCTTTGGCTCACGCTGTAGCCAAGGCGGGTAGAGAGTATCTGTGCAAGATACGGTCCGTTCACTGTCGTTGGAACGGAGACCTGCTGTCCGCTTGGCAATGTCGTGATGATCGCAAAGGTGTTGGTTGAATCACTGAAGTCGCCATCGCGATTCGCCAATGAAGGTACGCTCACAATACCTGTTTCGATCCCCTGGATCGTGCGCTGTCCCTGGTAGTCGGCAAAGAAGAAAATTTTGTTTTTTTGAAGGGGTCCTCCGAAGGTTCCGCCAAACTGGCTTTGCTGAAACGTGGATCGCGCCGGGGAGAAGTATCCGCGAGCATCGAGTGCCGTATTGCGCAAAAACTCAAAGGCCGATCCGTGAAACTGGCCTGTTCCGGACTTCGTCTCCACATCGATGATTCCGCCGGTGAATCCGCCGAATTCAGCATCGACATTGCTGCTGAGAATTCGGAACTCGGCGATGGAATCGAGATTCGGGATAATACCGGCTTGTTGCCCGATCGTCTCCTCGACACTGATGCCATTCAGATAAAAGGCATTGTCCGATTCGCGTTGACCGTGTATCGAGAACTGCCCGGTATTCTCCTCGCCCGCTACAGGAACGGTGCCAAATCCTCCACCGGACGTAGAATTTCCCGCGCCGCTCGTTGTAATGGGCGCGACACCCGCCTGCACTGCAAGTAGGTCTGTGTAGCTCCGTCCATTCAGTGGGATCTCGGTCACCTGTTTCGATTCGATCGTTTGGCCGATTTGCGTATCCGTTGTCTCAACCGCAACCGCTCCTGCATTCACTTCAACCGTCAGTGAAGCATCGGCGACGTGTAGCGAGAAGTCGATGGTCAGCGAGGTGTTCACATCGATCTTGATGTCATCTCTCTTCTGAGGCTGAAAGCCAGTGGCATCAGCTTGAATCGAATATGTTCCAATGGCAAGCAGAGGAAAGGAATAGGCACCGCTATCATTTGCGACTGTCGAAGCCTTTACGCCGGTTGCAAGATTTGTTGCTGTGATGGTGCTCTGAGGAATTACAGCACCCGTCATATCCTTCACCGTGCCTGAAATTCTGCCGCTGGTTTGACCATAGGCAGAAGCGCCAAACAGGATGCCGATAAGCAAAGCTGCTGTCAATCCAATCAGCCACAGCTGATGAGTCGGCAGTCCAAGGCCTTTGGCCCGTGTCCCAGCGGACGCCAAGACCCAGGCATTTTCCATCATTTCCTGATCACAAATCATAAGCTCTCCTCCAGTCACGCATGGGCACACGCCAAGCGTTCTGTATGAGCGCCATGAGGCGCCCGCAGTGGATCTCTTATCGAGAGCGTGCGAAAATTGTTTCGCTTGCTCTGTCGCCTTAACTCCGCGACGAGCCAGATGGGGCAGGAGGGATCAACGACTCGCCGTGGAGATATTCTTCCTTCGCAACAGCGGAGGCTCTTGTGGTTCGGGGTTTTCGTCCATCAATTCCTCCGTTTGTCCTGCGTTGATTAGCAAATTGCGGGCTTTGAAGATGACTATGCGCAGAAGCTGTGCCTCTGCGGCTCAGTCACTTCAGTCGGGGTAAGATTCCCGCCAGGTTCCTCGCGAGGTATCCACCTGCAGGCCAGCGGCTGGGCTGGATTGCCGGTCTTGATCCAGACACAGGACAGCGGACCTGTTCTGCGAACAGGAAAAGTGAGAATGATTTCGGTCATGTCGTCCTCCTTCCGGCACAGAGCGGCATCCGAGTCGGACGGGCCAATGCTCAAGCCCGCGCCTCAGGCGCGCCAGTTCGCCAGACTTTGGTATTAGGAGGGGTGTGTAGAGCCGCCGGACTTTTGACATCCGGGTGGTTTCTGCTCACTCACTCAAACAGGATCACGCACTGTGAGTAGCGAGCAGGACAACTAGCGGGCGCTAGTCGAGATTCTCACCGTCACAGCGCAGGAAAACGCTCCAGCATCGTGGAGGTTCTAACGCGGTTTCGGTTTTCATATGTCCTCGCGGCGGCATTCGGAAGTAGCCGAAATTGACGCCTCCACTCTTTTACCATACCCCCCTAGGATATAGTCAAGAGAAAAGCATAGATTGTCCGATTATGGGACACGGGAAATGGCCCGTTAAAGGATGCCAACAGGGCTTAGCACTCATCGGCGAGTAAGGGGACCGGAGTTTTTGTATCAAGCGCAGTGTTAGTCTTCGACAGGTTTGAAGGGCCTGGAAAAGCAGTGCCAACTAGATGGTTAGTCTTTGGCTTGTTTTTGCTTCAGTCAGATCGCGGCTAACTGCGATCTGACTGGCGAACTCTGCCGGCGTGCGATTGGCCAGAGCCCTGTGAGGACGACTCACAAATTTGCTTTGCTTCGGTTAACGAAGCGAACCAGTTGGTGTCCAGGCATTCAGCCCGGAAAGTGCCATTGAACGACTCGACGAACGCATTGTCGGTTGGCTTGCCGGGACGAGACCGGGGCCCGGGCGTAAGCCGAGCCCCGCGTTACAGAATCGTGATTAGAAATCGACCCGTAGTGCGACCTGGCCTGTGCGGTTTCCGGCACTCTCTGCTGATTGCGCTGTAGTGAGCGCGCCAAATGCTGCAGGATTGCTGATGTCCGTTACCGGAGGGGCAAGGTTGGTGTGGTTCAGCACGTTGGTAAATGTTGCTTCAAAGCGAAGGTGCGTGTTTTCGTGCAAATCCATAACCTTTGCCAGTCCGGCGTTCACAACTTCAGTTCCCGGACCCTCCAGGCTGCCAACGCTGGCGTTGCCCACGCGGCCTGCTCCCGCCGGAGGCGGCGCAAAGGCATTGATGTTGAAGTACTCGGCCCTCGTGCGGTGCGCGGGAATCGGATTACCAACCAGGTCAGGACGAACTACGGTTACGCCGGCTGCGGCTGGATCTGTGTTGGTCTGATCCAGGCTCACGCTCATCATCGGAGTTAGAAACGGACCCGTTTCCAGCAGTGTGATGGTGTTCAGGTTCCAACCACCCAGTGCGCGATTGAGCACTCGCGAGGAACTTGACCAGCGCCTGCCTTGGCCGTAGGGCAGCTCGTAGGTTCCCGTCAGCATAAAGCGCTGGCGCCGCGTGCCAACCACGTTGCCGCGGTTGCCACTGATGTTGAACCGGTCCTCATCGGCGAGCCCATAACGAGTCTCGCCCTGGAAGGCGGTTGGCGCGTCGCCCTGGGCATCGCTCAGATCGTGTGCCCACGTGTAATTCGCCTGATAAGTCAGGCCGTGGGAGGTTCTCTGCGTGGCTTGCACTTCAATGGCCTGATAGGTTTCATGGCCAAGGTTGTTCGTCGAGAAGATCGTTCCCCAGTTCGGAAACGGAATGGGATTCAGATTGGGAGACATCTTCGACGGCACTTGCTGGTTCAGATTCGTGGTGACGTTCAGCCGATAGGATTCCATACCGACATAACTCACACGCAGAGCCGTGGTGTTGGTGAGCGCCCGCTCCACCGTGAGGTTATATTGCGCCGCCTGGGCGTCACGATAGTGCGGATCCGTGGCCTGTTCGATCTCTCCGCCCCCCACAGGAGCCTGCCCGAGCATGCCCGGCGGCGCCACATCCGGAAACTGGAACGACGGCGTGCCGTTGGCGTTCATGTTGGTATAGGTATAGACCGACGCCTGGGGATTGCTTTCGTTGTTGTTCTGCAGTTGACCGAGCGCGGTGACCGTGAAGATGCCAAAGCCAGCGCGAAGGACGGTTTTGTCGTTCCCAAATGGGCGATAGGCAAGGCTCAAGCGCGGATCGAGGTTGCGCATATACGTCTGGCGCAAACCCGGAGGGAGACCCTCCTGCTCATTGGATACAACGTTCGTGCAGGGCAGCGAGCTCGACGGAGTATACCCTGTGTCAGCGGGAGCGGCCCATCCCACCGGACCTGCATTACAAGCATTGAACGACTGCAGAAAGGCCAGCACGGGGCCGCCCAGATTCGTGTAGAGACGATGATTGACGATAACTGAATTCGTCCTGGGATCGAAGTTGGCCTGAATGCCGTTCGCGTCGACGAATGGCGGAAGGATCTCCCAGCGCAGGCCGAGGTTCAGCGTAAGGTGATTGTTTACCTGCCATTCGTCCTGTCCATAAAATCCGTACTGTGGTCCTCCCGCGTCGTCTCTTGGCCCTGTTACCGCAAAGTATGTGGTGTTTGGATAGCCGAGCAGAAAATCCCCAAACGAGCTACCCGTGAAGATGCCCTGATTGAACGTAAACAGGCCGTAGTCATCCGACGGTGTTTCTATCTCAGGCACGGCGAACCGCGCCCAGCGGAGGTCGACACCACCGCGAACGGTGTGCTTTCCGTGAGTGTAGGTGAGATTGTCTGCCAGCTCGTTGGTGCTGGAGTAGGTCGGGCCAACGTGATCCCTACCGATAGGTGTGAAGTTGGTGCCGTCAGAGAAGACGATGCTGGGGAAACCGCCGTCCGTTGGATGATGCGAAACATTCACGCCTTGCAGCCCGAGCTGCGAAATTGCCGCCGCGCCCTCGATCGAAAAATACGGAGCGAGAATCGAATGCGTGAATCCGAAGCGCAACTCATTCACCATGTTGTTGGTGATCTCGTAGTTGTGCGACACCAGGAAACTGCGGTCGTGCTCCGTATCCACATCATTGGGCAACAGGGGATTAACTACATTAACAAGCAGGTTCTTCCAGTTGAAGCGGGCAAACACTTGCTGCTTCGGGTTGATCACGTAGTCGATGCGCCCGTCGAGCCCGTTAGTGCTGGAGGGGGTCGGAACCAGTGTCTCGTAGTTAAGTCCGCCTCCCAGGTTCGCATTGGGTAGCGGATAGTAATCATTCAGCAATGTCACCGAAGACTGGTTGAGAGAAGAGGTGATCTGATAGTTGGGGAAAGGCTGCCCCGTCGCCAACGATCCGGTGGCGGGATTGATGAGGCACCCGACGGTTGGCGACTGGGGGCAATTCGGATTGCCCGGGTCGGCAGGAATCTCAGAAGGATTCGTCGCTTCGAGAGCGCTCAGGTCCCCTTGGCGTTCTGCAGCGGTCGGGACTGCATATTGCTCAGGTTCCGCAGTGCTCCTGCGATTGCCCTCGTAGTCGAAAAAGAAAAACGTCTTGTTGTGTCCGTCGTAGAGATGGTGTACGGAAAGCGGGCCGCCCAGGCTGCCGCCGAAGGTATTGAACCGCTCGGGAGCCTTGACAGGAAAGTTATACGCGCCGGCATTAAGCGCGTCATTTTGCAGGTACTCAAACAGGCTGCCGTGATACGCATTCGTGCCGGCCTTGGTCGTGAAAGTGACGTCGGCCACCTGCGAAAACTCGGCATTGTTATTGAAGGCTGTAACCTTGAGCTCTGAAATGCCTTCGGACGAGGGATAGGGGTTGGCGCCGGCTGCGCCCGCTGCCAATGAAACGCCACTCGTCCACACATTCACGGTCGAGATGCCGTCAACCGACAAGCCGACCATATTGGATGTTGCGCCACCGATGGCGAAGTTGCCCTCGCTGTCTTGCTGCACATTGGCTGAAGTTGCCAGCGCGGCGATGGGGCTGGTTGTTGCCGCGCGCGAATTCAGCGGCAGCTCGCCAATCTGTTGCGTGTTTTTTAAGTCGCCGACAGTCGCGTTCTCAGTGTTAATCTCGGCACCGGATGCGGTGACTTCGACGGTTGTCGATTGCGAAGCCACGGGCATCTTCATGTCAAAACGAAGATCTTGCCGGGCGTCAAGCAAAATTCCATCGACCTGTGCGTCGGCGAATCCCGTGCGCTTGGCGTGAAGCGTGTACTTTCCTGCCTCCACGTTCTCGAGAACGTAATTTCCTGCATCGTCCGACTCCACCGTGCGATCGGTATTTTCGTCAATGCTATGCAATGTGACCTGCGCGCCTGGAATCGCTGCGCCGGAGACGTCCTGGACGGATCCGCGAATACTTCCAAAGGTCGACTGTGCACGTGCCGGAGGTGCTACCAAGGCAAACAGCGTCAGCAAGACGAGCAAAGCGCCAACGGCAAAGCCGGCTTGGAGCCATGATGGCCGGCGCGACGCCAAACCGTGTCCGGCCGGCCTGTGTGACGCCCCACTGGCGAGAATTATGAATCTTTCCAATTGCAAAACCATGATCGAGTGCGCCGTCAGGGGCGATACGTTGGCTTGACTGGCAAGCGCGATTTTCGTCGTGCCCTTCACTGTGAAACCTCCCAATATCCAGGCATGCCTGGCACAGATGATTCAATGCCTGAACCCGTTACGACTCGCTAACGATTGCGAATCGTTTACGGTTTCTTTGCAACTTTTGAAAATCCGGCATCTCCGGACAAGACTTAGAAAACGACGGCGCGAAGGACAACCCATCATTACCGAATCCTTACGGGTTGCGGCGTATCGTGGAATATCAGGAAAAACATGTATGTCCGGCGCCAAGCGCCTCCTTCGCAGCGCGGCAACTGTGCCCATCCTGGTTCTGATCGCAGCAGTCAGCTATCGACTGCATCTCAGACCGCTTACCGCGGGATTGGTCGATCTTCTCGTAGTCATGCTGATCGCCTTTCGATGGGGTTTCATCGAAGCTGCGGTTGCGTCAGTCGGCGCCGTCGCTGGGCTGGACTACTTCTTTTTCCCACCAATCTTTTCCTTGTATGAAGAGAATCCGCAGGATTGGATCTCGTCGGCGATCTTCCTTCTGATCGCGCTATTTGTCAGCCGATTTGCCAATCGCTTACGCAGTCAGACGTCGGCTGCCGATCACGAGCGAACAAGACTGGAGCGGCTGTACCTGACGAGCCGCGACATCATCATGATGGATCGGAGCCAGGAGATTGGCACGCAGCTTGCGAGTCTTATTCGTGACACCTTCATGGCGGATGATGTGGCAATTTGGGACGCGCGCAGGCCACGAATGGACAAGGCGGGAAGCGAAATTATCCCCGAAAACGAGATTCGCGCGACCTACTTTAACGATGCTCCCGAAACGGATCTCATCGCACGTCGCTTCAAGCGCGTGCTGCGCCTTGGAACCCGGCCGGTGGGGGCACTCTATATTGCCGCTTCTTCGCGTGATAGTTATCTGGACAGCAAATCCGTGGACGCCATCGCGTCTTTGGCGGCGCTTGCTCTGGAGCGAGCGCACTCATTCGTTGCCGAGAGCAACGCAGAAGCTTCGCGGCGCGGCGAGCAGCTCAGGTCTGCGATTCTCGATGGCCTCGCTCATGCGTTTAAAACTCCTTTGGCCACCATCCAGACCGCTAGCTCCGGGCTGCTTGAGATTCAGAAGCTGGGAAAAACAGAAAAGGAACTCGCCTTTCTGATTGAGAGCGAGGCCTCGCGTCTGGCGGAGTTGACAGGTAAGGTGCTGCGGATGGCTAAACTCGCGGAGACTACTCTGAAGGTTAATTACGAGAAGATCGAACTCAGCAACTTTCTTGACGACTGCCGCGAGTCGTTCGATTCCGTCCTCGACAATCATCCCCTGCGTCTTTCCTCAGATGCCAAGCTGGGCTTTGTATGGGCAGACCGCCAACTCCTGGAGATGGCTCTCTTTCAAGTGGTCGACAACGCTGCAAAATATGCCCGCGCAGCATCGCCAATCACACTGCATACCACATCTACCGATTCCGAAATCGTATTCAGTGTGCAGAACGAGGGCTCCTACATTTCTCCTGAAGACACGTTGCGCATTTTTCAACGCTTCTACCGGTCGGCGGATGCACAGTACAAAGCGCCTGGAAACGGCATCGGCCTCTCGGTCACGAAGAGAATCGCGGAAGCACATCGTGGCAATGTATGGGTGGAGAGCAATCCTGGGACGGGCACGACATTTTTCCTGGCGCTCCCACAAATCCGAAAGGAGACACGAGGTGGAAGAACCTCAAGGCAGAGTTCTGATCGTCGAGGATGATGTATCGCTGCGCCGCAGCTTGCGCGCCACGCTCGGCATTCTCGGCTTCGCGGTGGGCGAGGCGAGCAACGGTGAAGAGGCATTGGCCAGCCTGCGAGCTACACATTACGATGCCGTTTTGCTTGACATCAACATGCCCGGCTTGGGAGGGATCGACGCATGCATCCGCATCCGGCGGATCTTTACGCGTCTCCCGGTTCTTATGCTCACTGTTCGCGACAGTGAAGACGACAAAGTGGCAGCGCTCAATGCCGGAGCCGATGACTACGTGACCAAGCCGTTTCAGATTCGCGAGTTGACGGCCAGAATCCGCGCCGCCATCCGCCGTTATCATGCTCCCGAAACGCCAGACGATGTGCCGATCACAGTGGGCGATGTGATGCTCGATCCCGTGTGCCACTGTGTCAAGCGATCCGGAACAGAGATCCATTTGACGCCGCTTGAATTTGACACGCTCAAGATGCTGATGTCGCATGCCGGTCATGCACTTTCGCATGCGCGGCTGCATACTGCACTCGGCCTCTCCGGCGGGCTCCCGAATCGTAGCCACCTGCGGGTGATTATCGGCCAATTACGCAAGAAACTCGGCGATAGCCCAGCCGACGCAACCTACATTGTCACCGATGGATACGTTGGATATCGTTTTCGCAACTTCTTAGCTTCTCAACGGTAAATTGTTCAGGAGAGAATCAATTCAACGCTAGCGCACTTGTAAAATCCATTCGGCTCTAAAATACCGGCTTCTGGTAGCCCAGCGTTGACAACCACTAACTTCGGAAGAAGGAGTCTTACAAGCAGATTGTCCGTGAGACGAAACTGTGAAGCTCGCCCTTAAAGAAAAAACTTGACGGCAGTGACCTGCTCATACATAAATGGGCTTCTCGTGAGCGATCAAGGTCGGCTCTGGATCTTAACGACAAGCTGCGCACATGCAGGAGAAACAGGGAACAGGCTGCGTTTCACCTGACTGCCATCAGGGACAACACAGCAATCGTTATCCCAACAACGTCTTCAAGAAGGGCAGCGGGCAGATCACGCCCAAAGGCTGCAGCGAGTTTTGCGCGAGCTGCCGCGCCTCCGAAGGTTCCAACAACCGCTCCGATGACGCCAAGAATTAGGCCTGCCACCGGTGAATGACCGGCTGCTCCGACGGTCGCACCCGACAGTGCACCAGTCAAAATGCGAGCGATGAACCCTAGCGGCGCTTTGCGGCTGGGCGTCCTGGGCAGCTTGTCGGCAATCAGTTCTCCGACGGCAAATACAGTGAGGATAATGGGAGTGAACCGATATCCCATGAATGCAAGCGGAGTATTCGCCACGGCAAGCACTCCATTGCGAGCGAACCAACTGACAATCGCCGGAGCAAGCATGGAGCGAAGACCCGCAACCACGCCGAGAAGTAGAGCACACAGCAGAAGCATGTTTCATCCTTTCAATCGCGCCAATACTTGAAAGTTCTGGAGGCCCAGGCCGGAGAGTTAGACCGTACTTCGTAGCAGCATTATCATCCGTGATGGACGTTCTAACCAACCCACGAGTCTTGCCCGATACTGTCGGCAATTCGATTTGTCCAGATTGCCGACTACTCGGGAACCATACCCGAAGAGGTCCGAAGATAAGGGCAGCTGCGACAAGTAAATTAAAATTTGGCGGCGGAGAATAGTTCGCTCACGATTTGGTCCACCAAGTAGTCGTAATGTATTTAATATCTGTAGTTTAAAGCAAGAAACTCCCAAATTTCCCCGCAAAATTGGCAGCTTCAGCTCTTGAAGGACACAGGAAAGGATTCTCCGCACTCTGAAACCTCGCCCAAAACAGAGCCATTCTCTGATCGGGAAATGGCGTGTGTCCTTCAGCTATCGGCAGCGATCGTAAGCGCAATTGTTCAACGGCGCATAATCCGCCGGCGGCCTGCAGAGGGCGAAGAGAAGAGCGATTTTCACGAGCACCGATTCACGCTCGATCTGGCCGCGCCAGTCCTCGGCGCGATAAGCGCGCAGACTTTGAGATACGACCATGCGAAATCTTCGAGGATCGACTGCGCCATTACGAGCGATGAGGCATCGATCGCGGCGTGGGCGTTGATGATGACGCCCTCGGTCATCTGTGTCTGAAGGATCTGAAGAATATCCTCCGGGACGGCCTTCCATTGCTGCAGAGTCAGTCCTGTCATTCCCTTCGTCAAAACTTTCCGTGATCCTACTTTTGGCGGATACACTCGCCGTTGTCGAGGGCGTAGAGTCGACCCGGCTCAAAAAACAGCGTTTCCAGTTGTTGGAAAAGGGCCGCAGGGCAGTAAGGAAAAGTAAGGAACGCAGAATCGGTGCCGGGTATCACGGTATTCGCGGAGAACGGATGAGAGCTGGTTCTTCCGCTGTTTCGCAGCTCAATAGCGCGTAATGACGTTTCTGCGGCGCCTTTTTGCTCAGTTCAGGAGGTGGATATGCAATCGATTAGCGCAAAACGTCTGCGCAGTCTGGTGCTTGTTATCGCAGTGGCCCTCGCCGGATCAGGCGTGCTTGCCTATGGTCAAGGGACAAGCGGCAGCCTGACGGGCCAGGTCACGGACCCGAGCGGCGCGGCCATCGTCGGCGCGACAGTAACGCTCACCAACCTGGGAACGAACTATCAGCAGATCGAGAAATCGAATGGCTCTGGAGTTTACCTGATCCAACCAGTTGAACCTGGAAACTACTCCCTGGCCATCGCAGCGTCGGGATTCGCCAATTACAGACAATCTGGCATTGTCATTCATGCAAACGAGGCCGCAACCCAAAACATCCACCTGAATGTCGGCACAACAGGCGAAACGGTTAGCGTCACGGCCGATGCCGAGCTGATCAACACCACTACTTCAGAACTCGGCATGACGATTAATGAGTCGTCAGTCAGCCAATTGCCGTTGAATGGCCGCGATCCATCCAACCTGGTTTGGCTCGCTCCAGGCGTCATCAACGCCAATCTTGGCAATTCCTACACGCAATCGGGCTTCTCCTTCCCGAATGAAACCGATGCAGCGGCCAGCGGCGGACGCCAGGGCAGCACCTACTACATCCTCGATGGCGCTCCCAATATGGATACCTACCTCGGGCGCGCTGCCCCGTTCCCGAACGCCGACGCCACGCAGGAATTTACCGTCATCACCAACAACTTCAACGCCATGTATGGATTCGCTCCAGGCGCCGTGGTCAGCATTCAGGTAAAGTCCGGAACAAACGAATTCCATGGTGGGATCTTCGAATTCCTGCGCGATAACAAATTCGACGCCAGCGACTGGTGGACCCATCAGATCAATCCTCTACACCAGAATCAGTTTGGCGCCTTTGCCGGCGGCCCCATCCTGAAGAACCGCCTGTTCTTCTTCGGCAACTACCAGGGCACGCGCTCCGCGGCAGCATCGAGCGAAAATCAGACCTACGCACCGACCAGCGCCATGTTGAGCGGCGATTTCAGTGGCATCTCTTCAGCGCTATGCTCCGGTGGAGAATCGGCCGTCTGTCCATTCACCACCATCGGTGGCAAGGCAAACCAGCTCGACACATCTAAAGGCTACAGTTACAACGCCACAGCCCTTCAGATCGTGAAGGATGCGCTACCCCAGGTGGGCAAGACCGGTGTCAGCACCACGGGATGCACCGCGTCGGAGATTGCTGCCGGCTGCGTGGAATACAGCAGCGCAGCCATCGTCAACAACTACGACGAGGGCACAGGCCGCCTCGACTACGACATCTCCTCTACGCAGCGGTTGTCGCTGATCAGCTATGTGGACAACCTGGTCCAGCCTTCAGGCGACACACCCGGTAACGTGCTGTCGATGCTGCCTCTGGCCACCTGGCAGTACACGTTTGCCGAGAAGATGCAGTACTTCAACGAGACCCTGAACCACACCTGGACCATCAGTCCGACGATGGTGAACGTGGCGTCGGTCTTCTGGACGCAGATGGCTGCGCATAACGGCTCTGCTGCACTCACTGCCGAAAACAAGCCCTTCTGCTGGTCAAGCTATATCAACATCACGGAGCTGCCTGGAACCTGCTACCTCGAAGGCTTCGAGGTCGATAGCGGCGGCTTCGAAAGCGGCTGGTACGAGCCATCGCAGGAAGAGCGGACCACCTACGGTCTCTACGATAATTTCACCAAGACCATCGGCCGGCACACCATCCAGTTCGGCATGAATCTTCAGCACCAGTTTGCCGAAGAATACACGCAGTATCCGACCGAACCCGAGCTCGACTGGAACGGAAGCTACACGGGCAACGGTCTCGCCGATTACCTCGTGGGCGATCTTTATAAATTCACGCAGGGAGCCGGCGAGGTGGCTCCTGTCTCCGGCTGGCAGCCCGGATTCTACGGGCAGGATCTCTTCCGGCTGCGTCCCAATTTCAACCTCACTCTCGGCCTGCGCTGGGACCCAAATATTCCTCCGCAAGTCACCGCCGGACGCGCAGCAGCCTGGGTTCCCGGCCAGCAAAGCTCCGTCTATCCCAACGCGCCCAAGGGACTCGTCTTCCCGGGCGATGCAGGAATCGGCGCTGGTCTAATGGACACGACCTACGGCTACTGGGAGCCTCGCCTGGGCATCGCCTGGCAGCCCAGGGGACTGCCCAAGACCTCGCTTCACGCCGGCTTCGGCTTGTTCACGCAACCCATGATCTATTCCACCTACAACCACACCGTGGACAACGCGCCGTTCGCCCCAACGTTCACGCCGCAAGGCTCATCCAGCACTCCACTGGACTTCAACAATCCCTGGTCCACCTTCAGCGGCACGGGCGACAAGAGCCCGTTCCCGCCGTTCGCTTCGGCCACATATAAGCCATCGGCCAGTGCCACGTTTGCCTCCGGCCTGTCGGTTCCGGCAACCATCTCGCCCAACTTCAAACTGGGCGTCACGCAAGCCTGGAACGTCTCAGTGGAGCAGGGCTTCAGGTCAAATATGGTCGCGCGCATTGCCTATGTGGGCACCGAAACCTATCACCAATCGACAATCCTCGACGAAAACCCCGGCATCTTTTACGGCGCAGGGAATGCCAATAACGGCAACCGCGGCTTGGCGCCAGCTTTCGCCGGTTCCATTCTCGACATGATCAGCCCTGGCACCGCCAGCTACAACAGCCTGCAATTGACCGGCGAATGGAAACAGTCCCATGGTCTGCAATTCCAATCGAACCTGACCTTGTCGAAGGCTATCGACGATACGTCGTCGTCGAACATCAGCTTCGGCTACAACGCGGTCGGCGACCCGTTCAATCTCGGCTGGAGCCGCGGCATCTCGTCGCAGAATTTCCCCGTCAACTGGGTAAGCAACTTCGTTTACACCAGCCCTGTACTGCGCGGGCACGGTCTGCTGATCGACGAGTTGCTCGGAACCTGGGAAATCAGCGGCATCTACAACTGGATCTCCGGCTCCGGCCTCACCATTGGCGGCGGCGCCAATGGCAGCAACAACTCCTTCTCCGACCAGGGCGAGGATCGCGGCGATTCTGTGTCAGGGCAAGCTCTCAACATCAAGCAGGGATCGCGCTCGCATTGGCTAAATGAGTACTTCAACACCAACGCATTCACCCCCAACGCTGTGGGCACCTTCGGCGACAGCGGCAAGAACATCATGAGGGGTCCGCATGCAACCTGGGGCGATGCCGGCATCGACAAGAACTTCAAGGTCGCCGAGAGGTATGGCGTCCAGTTCCGGTGGGAGTTCTTCAACGTCTTCAACCACCCGTCGTTCGGCAATCCAGGCACCACACTTACCTGGGGCAACTTCGGCCAGATTTCTGGCACGGGCATCGAACCCCCGCGCGTGATGCAGGGTGCGTTGAAATTTACATTCTAGGCAACAGATTCACTTAAGCAGCCCGGGCCAACCGGCTCGGGCTGTGCCTTTTTTGCAGTCTCGACGCGATCTGGATGCGATCTAGATCTGCGGCAGCACGAACCTAACGATGCCGCGGAATCCGCACCTCGATTTGCACGCCGTTCCCCGGAGCGCTCGTCAGCCGGAACCTGCCTCCCGATCGCTCGATTCTTTCTCTCATTCCTTTCAGGCCAAAGTGGTGACCGTTCCCGTTCTCAACAAGCTGCGGATCAAAACCGCAGCCGTCGTCATCCAGCCCGAGAATCAGCTCCCGCTTCCGATATTTCAGCGCAACATTCACATGCGCGGGATGGCCGTGCAATATGGAGTTGTAAACCGCCTCGCGCGCCACCATCAGCAAATCGTGTGCCACAGGCTCAGTCACCGTAAAAGGCGTTCCGTCCATCGACCAGGTAACCGGCACCTGGAATTCGCTTCCCACCAGGCGGGTCATGCTCTCCAGTTTCTGTCCCAGACCGCTCGCATCGCTGTCCTGGCGAAGGTTCCAAATGGCTTCGCGCGCCTCGTTGATCGTGGAACGCAGCTGCAGCCGCGCAACGTCCATGAGACCTGAGTCACCGCCATTTTTCGGGGCGTTCATGGAAAGCGCTTCGAGGAGCGCGGAGACTCCCGTGCATCCCTGGATGACGGTATCGTGCATCTCTCGCGCCAGCCGGCTCCGCTCCTCCAGAACCGCTTCGAACCGCGCGCGTACATGCCGGACGCGATAGCGGTAGACGGCATAAACGATCAGAGCGAGAAGTGCGATACAAGCCGCGATGAACCACCAGGTGCGGTAAAACAAGGGCCGCTGCACCACTTCAATCGAGGCTTCGCTCACAGCGTCCGGGTCGCTCAAGTCGTAAGTCTGCACGCGAAAGCGATAGCGGCCGGCCGGCAGATTCGTGTAGTCAGCTGAACGCAGCGAGGTTGCCGCGCTCCAGTTTTTCTCAAAACCTTCCAGCATGTAGCGGAAGCGAAGGCCATCCTGCGAACGCAACCTGACCGGCGCAAAGTCGAATTCCAGGCGGCCGTTGCCCGGACTTAACTGAATTGTCCCGATCATCGGAACCGGCCGGCCATCGGCACGCACTTGCTGAAAATGAACCGGCGGAGCAGGCAACGGCGCACGCTGCAACGGAAGAATATGAATGGGTCCGATGTTGCTTGGGAACCACACGTCGCCCGCAGCAGTGATACAGCCGGAGGACTGCGTGCCACCATAGATCTCAGTGCCGGGCGCCATGTCAGCCGCAGCGTAAAACCTGAGCGCGAGATGACGCGGGAAAGACTCAGCTTGCGCATCAAGCTCATGGCGGTTCAACTGCGCAACACCGTTTGGTCCGCTGATCCAAAAATGACCGGAGCTGTCCTCAAGGATCTGATAGATCTCGTTTGCCGGCAATCCGTCTTCGGCCGAAAAATGCGCCAGCCTGCCATCGCGATATCGGAAAAGGCCATTGTCGCGGGTGCCGAACCAGAGACTTCCGTCCGCGTCTTCATGAATCGCCCAAACCTTCATCTGCGCCAACGCCTCGGTGGCCGCGTCCTTAAGAAATTTGCCGCCGCGCATGTGACTCACACCACGATCAGTGCCAATCCACAGATCGCCGTTATGGTCCTCCTCGAGCGAACGGGTACTGAAGTAGGCCAGTCCATCCTGCATCCGATAACTGACGATGCGAAGCCCCGTGCTCTCCCACAGAATGTGGTTCAGTCCTTCGTCGGCGGCAATCCACATGCTTCCGTCGCGGTCCTGTGTCATGGCGCGAACAAAGTTGTTTGACAGCCCATCGTGCGCGGTCAGATGCATGGTCCGGTCATCGGCGATCCGGTACACGCCGTCACCGTCCGTTCCCACCCATAGCGCGCCGGAGCGATCACGGTACACATTGCGCACATGGACACTCTTGATCCCCGGCAGAACCTGTGGTGTCAAAACGCCGTCTTTCATTCGGAAGAGCAACGTGGAACCAATCCAAAAGCTGCCATCGCGATCCTGATAAACGGTTCCGAAGTCGGAGTCATTGGCCTTGGGCAACGGAACGACACTCACCTGCGCCTGCGTCAGACGCAGCATTCCCGACTGCGTGCCGATCCAGAAGTTCTTTTCGCTGTCCTCGAAAAAATTCAGAACCGTATTGCTGGGCAGCGAAGCAGGTGCAGCGATCTGAGTCAGATGTCCGGCAGAATATTTATAGGCGCCCTGTCCGATGGTGCCGATCCAGAGCGTACCTTCCGGGGTTTGGCGCAGAACGCGTACCGTTCCCGCTATTCCCGGTAGCCGATCGAAGTCTCTTCCTCCGGGCGCCATCCGGTTCAGGCCGGAAACTGTGCCAACCCAGATTGTTCCGTCCTGCGTTTGCACGATGGATTTGACACGGTTCTGACTGGCCTCGCCCCGCATCTTGAATTCCGTAACAGTTGTTCCGTTGAATCGAATAAGTCTCGACCCGCCTGCCCACAAGTTGCCGGCGTGATCGAGGTAAATGGCGTGGACCGCCAACGGCGGCAGGTTTTCGGTGCCGTCGATGCGCAAGAATCGGTCACCCTCCAGGCGGAGCAGCCCATTGTCGGTCCCGGCCCAAATCCTGCCTTCTGCATCCTCTGCAATGCTCCGGACAAAATCGTTGCTCAGTCCTTCGCGTGTGGTCCAGTCACGAAACTGGCCATGGTAAAGGCGGGCAATCCCACCACCTTCTGTCCCGATCCAGAGAGCTCCATCTCGCGAAACCATGAGACAAAAGACGCTGTTCTCGCGGAGCGCGGGTGTATTTTGCCGGTCGAATACGGTGAATTGCGCTCCATCGAAGCGCACCAACCCGCCCGTAGTGCCAATCCAGAGATACCCATCCGGAGTCTGGGCAAACGCCTGTACGGTTTGTTCCGGCAGCCCATCCGAGGCGTGCCACACGTGGCGCGTATACCCATCGAGCGCGCTGGTCTGGGCCATAGCGCATACGCTCGCGGCAATCAGCAGCCCAATGGCAAAGAGTGGTGCTTTCTGCATGGCGGCGCTCAGTATACCGCGAAGCGAGAGACCGCTGACTAGCGAAATATGCAGGGCATTTCCGCGCGAAATCAGACTTTCGGCGGATTCAAAAAGTATCGCGCCGGAATAGAGTGTTCTTTTCGTGCGGACGATGGATTTGATCCACGCCTGACGAAGGACCGGCCGTCACGGAACCGATCGCCATGTCTTCCTATATACGTCGACTCATATCAAGCAGCTCACGGCTCTACCCGGTGACGACGGCCCTTATTGTGGCCATCGCTCTGTCTCTCAATTCCCTCCTAGCGCAGCAGCCCCCCACAACGCCGATCCATCCCGCAACGCAAATCAGTATCGACGCGGGCGAGGCATTTCACGAACCTGGGCCGGCCCTCTATGACGGAGGTTCTGCCACAACGCCTACGGGCCTTAGGCTGGGCGTCAACAGCCGCTATCTCTCGCTCAACGACAAGCCCTGGCTGCCCGTAATGGGCGAGTTCCACTTCTCGCGATATCCGCGTGCTCAATGGGAAGACGAAATCCTCAAGATGAAGGCCGCTGGAGTGAACATCATCTCCACCTACGTAATCTGGATCCACCTTGAGGAGATTCAGGACCAGTTCGATTGGACCGGTCAGCGCGACCTTCGCGCCTTCGCGCAGCTCTGCGCCAAACACGGAATGTACATGGTGGCTCGCATCGGCCCATGGGACCACGGCGAGGTCCGCAATGGAGGCCTGCCGGATTGGGTCCTGAAGCAAGGGCCTACGCGTGTCAATGATCCCCTCTATCTCGCCAGCGTGCGTGCCTTCTATGACCAGATCGGGCTCCAGCTCAAGGGACTGCTGTGGAAGGATGGCGGGCCGGTCATTGGCATTCAGCTTGAGAATGAATATTCAAAGCGCGGGCCCGGCGCGGGCGGAGCGCACATTCTTGAGCTCAAACGGATTGCAATTGCCAGCGGCCTCGACGTGCCGCTTTATCTCGTAACCGGATGGGACAACGCCGTCGTCCCACCCCGCGCCGTCATTCCGGTCTATGGTGGCTACCCTGACGCCCCCTGGGACGCCTCTGTTGCCAAGCTACCTCCCGCTGAAATATACGCCTTTCGTTTCCAGAGTCGCGTCGCAGCCAATGTGAGTGCTGACAGTGGGCGCGATAAACCGAACACTACACACGCGCCTGCGGGTCAGTTGCCCTACCTGACGGCCGAGATCGGAGGCGGCATTGAGGATACGTATCATCGCCGCCCGGTGATTGCGCCAGACGACATCGCTGCCATGGTTCCAGTGATGCTGGGCTCAGGCGTCAATCTCTATGGAACCTATATGTTCCAGGGTGGCGAGAATCCGGATGGCAAGCTATCAACTTTGCAGGAATCGCAGGAAACCGGCTATCCCAACGATCTTCCCATCAA